>CAUZJP010000037.1:0-8214 GCA_963580235.1 Candidatus Thalassarchaeaceae archaeon | reverse complement strand
CCACCCTCCTCTATGGCCGCGTTCTCAGCTGGCATCCCGAAAGAGTCGAAGCCCATCGGATAGATGACATTGAAGCCGTCTGCACGGCGGTATCTGGCAACCGCATCCCCAATCGAATAGTTTCGAACATGGCCCATGTGCATTGAGCCCGACGGGTACGGGTACATCTCGAGACAGTAGAACTTCGGCCGTTCATCGGCCTGCTCAGCGACGAAGATGCCGGCGGCCGCCCACGCCTTCTGCCACTCCGACTCGCTCGCCCCGGGTTGGTACTCTTCGTCCATCTGCTCACTCGCCCACTCAAGCGCCACTCAATCGGCTTGCCGACCTATCTCGCCACTATCAATCAAACGGAGTCGGTTCAGAGTTCTTCTCCGAGAGAGGGGAAATCGGCACTGTCCAGCAGCAACAACGCCCGGTCCGTCAATCGATAGCGGAAGCGGAGGGCGACCTTCTCCTTCTCAATGAGGCCCCACTGTTCGAGGGCCTTGAGGTGGTAGGAGACGAGTTGCTGGCTGGTTTCCAGTTTCACTGACAACTCCTTCTGAGAGAGGTTGAGGATGTCGTTCTCATGGATGTCGAGCATCTGGAGAATCCTTCCTTGGAGGCTGTTCGGGTCCGGTGTCAGCACTGGGACAGGGAGTTCTTCCAAAGGGGTGTGCGGGCTCACCGAAGCGGGATAGAACCTCACCTTTCGACCATCCTTCTGCCGCCAGATTCGTTCGTCATTTACGAGGACTGAGAGGTGGTGGGTCAACTGTCCATTCGACATACTGAGTGCTGCCAATAGGGCCCGGAAGTGGATGCCGCTGTGCAGTTCGATGTAGGCGACGATTCGTCCCCGCTGGTACTCGCCTCCCTTGTCTTTGCTGCGCTTCACCATACCGATGAGTAGGAGACCATACTTGGTCGCAGGCATTCGAATCCACTCCACTTTGGTCACCATGCCGACGAGAATTGCGATCATTCCGGTTGCCGCGACGGTGGCAATTATTGCAGGTGCCGCAGCAGGAATCGGAGTTGTCACAACTAGGGTAGTCGCTTCAGAGGTTTCCTCTTCGATGGTCGGCTCGACCACTCTCTCACTCATCACCTCACCGACGACTATCTTCGAGGCCCAGGGAGTGCAAGCGGCATCAGCAGCGGCGCTCTGTTCGACCATGTAGGAGCCTTGCAGGTTGGGCACTGCTCCCCATCCGGAGATTGAGGTGCCGGCGAGTGCATGCTCGTCTCCCGCGAGGTCAACGAGTAGCCAGCAACCGCCGACTTCTGTGGTGACATACTGCCACGACCCCTCAGCGAGCCAACTTGCGACGGCGCTTTCCGTGAGTTCTTCGGAGGGTTCCTCTGCTTCTCCCTCTTCGGCATTGGACTGCTCATCTTCGGACTGTTCCACAGGTGGATTCCAAGTGTGCGCCCACTGTGTGCTGAAGGATGGGGTGCCGGTCATCGAGGCATCAAGAGCCCAACTACCCGCCTCGAGTCCGTCGAATGATACGATGTATGGTCCGTAGGAGATAGGGTCGTTCGCTGGGACAGTCTCGACCACACCAGCAACGCCGTCACACGCCTCGTTCCAAACTCGGTTGGCCTCTTCCTCTCCAACCATCTGAAGGGTGAATTGTAGTCGGCACTGCTGTGGCCAGTGGATGTCGAGACCTTCGAGAGAGTCGAACCTCAGTTCAAATACAACTCGTTCATCAGTTGTGCCTCCATCTAGGGTCCGCATCGATTCAACTGAGAAGCGGGCTGTGGAAGTGTCCTGCATGGCCGCCCGGCAGGCAGGACCGTCGCCCATTCCTTGGTAGTCAAATCGCCACTCAGCGGTCTTGCCTTGGTTCGGAACGGTCAGAATTAGGATGTGCGGTCCATCGTCCAGCTCACAGCCGAAGAAGTCCGTGAAGTCCCAGATTCTCTGGTCGACTGTGAACGAATCACCTGAGTCGACCTTGTTTTCCGAATGAGTGTCACTGCAACTGCGAGTAATCCGATCGTCTGCCACGATTCGCCCATCACCGGCGATTATGTGCACTAGAGCGAAACAGTCGTTCAGGAATTCCAACTCGACAGTCTCACCAATGTTGTTGATCAGTTGGCTGGAGAGTTGCACGGTGTCTGCGGCGCTGATGACCCCATCATTTCCTGAGTCGCCGATAATCGAGATTTCCAAGTCGAGGGGGGTGCTCACTACGACCTCATCGCCCTCCAAGGTGGTCTGAGCCGAGGCGCTGAGGTCACTGACTCCGCTGAGCGATGCTTCGAGGCTCCAATCTCCGGATTGTACCAACCCTCCTTGGTCCGTGAAGTTCCATGTGAACCAGCCAAGAGAGGTGCTCCCTCCCACTGGAATCACCATGCCAGCGGCGCAACCGAGTTCGGTTAGCCTCGGTGAGAGGGATTCGCTGAGACTGGATATCTGCAGAAGCACCCTACAGCCTTCCTCAACTGCGACTTCCACAGGCTGGTCTCCCGTGTTGACCAGTGAGAGGTGGGCATAGAGCGACTCGCCACTCAGGAAGGTGGTTCGGCTGGCTGGAGGCGGTGGGACATTCATCTCAAGAGTCAGGTCGGCAATCGCAACAGGGCTCCGCTGGAAGTGGATGACAGTCTCGTCAAACATCGCTCCACCATCGAAATCGAACTGCAGGGTGATGTCATCGCTACCGACCAACTGGTCAGCACCGTCAGTCCAATCCCAATCGAATGAGTCGAGAGTTCTGGTCTGATGTGGCAGGACATCGATTGCACGGTTCTGCTCAAGACAGGTTCTGTGCTCTCGGAGAGAGGTCAGCAGTACGCCACTCGAATCGAACATCGAAATCTCAACGGGGCATGAGGGATTGTATTCGAGTGTGATGGTTCCTTCGCTCGGATTGTGAACGGAAATCTGTACGCTGAGGTCGCTCGAGTCGCTGTACCACGAATCGCCTTCGTCGACATCAGAGAGCGTCACGACGAGAGTCAGTTCGGTGCTCCCAGCAGCACTAGCAAGTGCTGAGAACGGAGCGAGCAGCATCAGCATCCCGAGGAAGGAAATGAGCACTGACCGACCGATTCTTCCTCTCTGCATATCGCCGCCTCCTAAGGAGGCGACAGCCAGCCTCGCACTTAAGGGACCCCCTTTGAGAGTTGAAGCCATCATTTTCATGCGGTGGGAGCCCTTCGCCGTCTCATCATGCTAGGGAAAGGTGAGTTTGACAGAGCCGTCGGTGAGGATGGAGTGGAGGTTTGGGTTACCCAGATGGGGCCCTACGCCAACATGAACACCGCTTTCATCGACCGCGAGGCGGGAGTAGTCGCAATTGTCGACCCATTCGATGCCAAAGGCTGGCTATCCGCTCTTGCAGATGAGGGATTAAAGCCCACCCACATCCTTCTGACACACACCCATCGGGACCATACGACTGGAGTAGGGAAAATTCAGAGGGCGATTCCCGAAATCGAGGTTTGGGGACATGAGGAATCAGTGTCACCCAACCTACTCGGGATGGTGTTTTTTCGCAAGGTCAATCTGACCCACAGATGGAATCACACCCCCGACACAGCAGTCGAGTGGTCTTGCGGTGCGATCTCACTGCAGGTGATTCACTCCCCTGGCCATGCGCCGGGGCATGTCACCCTGCACGGTCATGGGGTCTACCACGCCGGCGACCTTCTTTTCACAGCCCGTTCAGGTCGGGTTGACCTACCCGGAGGCGACCCCGTTGCACTGTGGCAAAGTGTCCTATTCGCACGAAATATTCTACGCGCCCTGCCCCTTGATTGGCGTCTAATTCCAGGCCACCGGTATGACTGGATTGACGGAACTACCCCTGACTGGGTTTCCATCGAAAAAGCATTGGCACACAACTACGCTTTGAACGCGCGGGAGTTGAAGGATTTCGACCGGCTGCCCTTCCTTCGCTTCGACGACGATTTGGCTGCGTAGCGAACTGCTTTTTGTGGTCGACGGAGCCAATCCGGAACGGTGGTAGGATTGAATGTGCGACTCTGCCAGACATTCATTCACAGGTTGTCGAACTCAGCTGCATAGACGATTGGAAGTCGGACGCTGAAAGTGGTACCGCCACCAAGGCTGGTGACATAATCCACACGTCCCTGCATCAGTTCGACAAGGGCCTTCACAAGAGTCAATCCAAGGCCGACACCCCGCCTCAACTGGCCATCCTTGACCAAAGTCTTGGAGTAGGGCTCAAACAACCTCAACTCCGCCTCTGCAGAGATTCCCGGGCCTGTGTCTCTGATACCAAAGACGACTGAATCCTCCTCCGTCTTCACATGCAGACATACCTCACCAGTCTCAGTGAATTTCACGGCGTTGTCCAACAACTGTTCGAGAACCTCCTGCAAGCGCAACTCGTCAACACAGATGCGCTCAGGTGCATTCTCCAAATCGAGAATGAACTCCAATCCTCTCCTGTTGCACATTCTCCGAGCTGGCTCAACAGCCTTCTCGATAATTGAGTCTATTTCGTGCCACTCAGCGACGATTCTGACCGTCCCGGAGAGTATGTTCGAGTAGGTGATTACCGAATCAATCATCATTCGCAAAGCGTCACCCGAGTCAATGATTTCCTGCAGATACTCCTTCTCATCGTCGTCGATTATCGAAGGTGAAATCGTCAACAGGTCGGCAAAGCCGAGGACTCCGGAGAGCGGAGTCCGTAGGTCGTGGCTGAAGTTTGCGATGAACCCAGCCTGCAAGTTGTGTGCACGCGAGAGTTCGGTGTGTGCAAGTCGAATGTCTTGATGGGCGTTCTTCGTCTCGTCGAGTTGGCTTTCAAGGGCCCACTGCAACTCGACGACCTCCGTCACATCCTGATAGGAGCAGATAGCTCCGCTGACCCTTTCATCCTGCCCGAATAGCGGCTCTGCGGTACCCATCAGGTGTAGAATCCGACCATTCGGATGCTCGATGGAGAACTGATAATCGTTCTGCGACTCACCGGTTCTCAAGGCGTTGAACAACGGTCCTTCATCAGGGGGCATCGGTGCGCCGTGCGCATCACGGAAGATCATCATCTCCCCCCATTCTGTCTCCCAGCCAGGTGGTGAGGGAGTTGGTGGGAGGTCAGTCATTATTTTCCGCGCGAACGGGTTGGCGTGTACGAGTGAACCACCGGTATCGACTTCCAAGATGGCACTGTTCATCGAATTCAGCAGAGCACGGAGCCGCGACTCCATCGTAGGTGGGGCGGGAGTTGTGTCGAACGGGTCGCTCATCCTGTCACCTCGGTTGCGGGCGCCCCTCTTAGAGAATAGCCGTTGTCCCTATGAGAATGTGCTCAAAACAAATCATCGAGGTCAAGTGCATCCGGCAGCGATTCCACCTTCTCGACCTCTTCCTTTTCCTTTTCCTCTTCATGGAGTTGCCATTCTGCCTTCTCAACATAACCGAGTTCCTTCGCCTTCTCAATGTCGCCTTCAGCCAGATAATATTCGACCCAATCCTCACGACGCTGCTCCTCGTTGTCGAAGAGCTTCTCCTGTAGATGGACATTCTGACGCATCAGCTGACCGCTCCGCTTGGCGGCCTGACGTGATATCATCGCTACTAGAATCGAGAGTAGCAGTAGGGTGAGCAAACCGCCAAGCGCCCAAATTGCAATCTGGCCTAGTGAGGCACCACTTCCAGCAGGGTCCGCCCCATCGTCCGGACCTACCACGGCACAACTTCCCGGGGCTTCCCAAACCAGAGGGTCGTACATGCAGATGTCAGCGAGGTCAGACCATCCGTCTCCGTCGGTGTCCAAGCAGCCGAACCGGTCTTGGTAGGAGGTGCCGTACTTGGCACGGCAGTCGTCAGCCTCGAAGGCGTCACGAGTGGTATTGTCACCGTATCCATCGTCATCACTGTCCTTCCACTGGCTCGGCTCGAGTGGGAAGGCGTCAGGGTCGGTGCCGTTCGGGTTGTCTCCCCAACCATCGCCATCGGTGTCATTCCACTGGTTCGCTTCAAGTGGGAAGGCGTCGGGAATGTTGGCGCCGGCAAGGAATTCACCCGGCCAGCCGTCACCACGGGTTCCGTTCCACGTCTCATTGCCCCAGTTGTCACCATAACCGTCGTCGTCGGAGTCCTTCCATTGAGTCGGCTTGGCAGGGAAGTCGTCGCGAGTGTCAGCCCAGCCGTCACCATCGCTGTCTACACAACCATAGGTCCCGCCTTGGTCACTGCTTCCCGGTGTGTCGGGGCAGTCGTCCCTGCTTGGTGAGAGCGCATCATCTCCGAAGCCGTCGCCGTCACGGTCAGAGGATTGTAGAGGATCATCGGGAAAGGCGTCTTCGTTGTCAGCCACCCCGTCTTGGTCTGAGTCAGAACAACCTCGGTTTGATTCGTCATGCATCACTTGACCGCCGTCGAGTGGGCATCGGTCTGGCTTGAAGGCGTTCTCAACATAGATTCCGGGCCATGTTGCATTTCGCTCAAATGCCCAGGAGGTATTGGCGAAGTTGTCACCGTATCCGTCGCGGTCAGTGTCATACCACTGAGTGGGGTCATCAGGGAACCAGTCACCATTGGGGCCGTTCGGGTAGTCGCCGTAGCCATCTCCGTCACGGTCACCGCACTGGGTGCCGTCATCAGGGAAGAGGTCTGGAGAGTTACCTTCGGGGTTGTCCCCACATTGGTCACCGTCTCTGTTGGCCCACTGAGTAGGGTCGTTGGGGAATGGGTCGCCGGCGTCGGAGTAGCCGTCACCATCGGTGTCCTTGCATCCAGGCCTGTCGATATCCGAGGTTCCGAACATGCCGGGGCATGCATCGCCATTGTTTCCAGTGCTGTTGTCTCCATATCCGTCGCCGTCTGAATCGCACCACTGGGTCGGGTCACTAGGCCACGCGTCACCCTGACCGTCGCCGTTGACGCAGGCTAGCCAATCATCGTCGGGATCGGACCAGCCGTCACCATCGCTGTCCACACAGCCTAGCCTGTCCCAAACCGAGTTGCCCCAAATGAAGACACAGCCGTCAGAGCGAGTCGTGAATGGTTCATCACCCACCCAGTCACCATCGGTATCTTTCCACTGGTCTATGTTGAGGGGGAATACATCGACCTCGGACGATTCGATGGGATTCATCGTTGTGATGAGTATGCCGGGCCACTCTGCAGGTCGGATAGCAAGCCAAGAGGCATTAGCGAAGTTGTCACCATAACCGTCGAGGTCAGTGTCATTCCATTGAGTAGGGTTGTTGGGAAGCCAGTCCAATGCGGGGTACGGGCTAGGGTCGCGCGGGTCCCCGATGTTGTCCGGATACCCGTCACCATCGGCGTCAGCCCACTGATAGGAGTCATAGGGGTAGGCATCGTTCAAGTCAGACCAGCCATCTCCATCGCTGTCGAGGCAGCCAAATCGGTCTTCGGTTGAGTTCCCCCATGTGTTTGGACAGGCGTCTGGTTCGTTGGCCGGTGCCGGATTGTCGCCATATCCATCGTTGTCGCTGTCGTCCCACTGGGTGCCGTCCTCGGGGAAGGCGTCATCCTGGTTGAGAACTCCGTCGTTATCGATGTCGGGGTCTACTACCCAGTGGTAGATGCCCTCATCGTTGCGGCCGTGCGCTGAGATGATGTAGTCGCCATCTGGATGCCAACTGACGCCGTAGATGGAGCCGCAGTTGTTGCCGCCACCGCTGGAGGTGCAGCCGCCAGGACGGGGTGCGGACATGGTGTCGATGGTGCTACCCGTGTCTGCATTGAAGACCTTCAAACTGGCCCCGTCCGACTGATAGTAGGTGTGAGCCGCTACCAGTTGTGTCGAATCGGGAGAGAAGGCGATGGAGTTGCACGAAGTGGAGCTTGAGTAGGACCACTTCTGTAGTCCGTTGGAGACCTCGTAGACCTTCACCCTCGCACCGCTCCCCTCCCACGCCTCGCAGGTTCCGAAGGTGTTGCCGTCGGGTGCCCAAGCGATGGAGTTGAGAACTCCTCGATTGGTGTTGATTGACCTGTTCAGGCCCCAACCACCGGTGTTGTAAATCCAGACATCCTCTCGGCCACCAATCAGGATTCGGCTGCCGTCAGGACTCCAATCGACTGAATAGAACCGGTCCGCCGAGGCGGGGTTGAATGAATGGATTTCAGAGCCGTTCATAGAATTGTAGATTTGTACTTCGCCATTGGTACCGCCATTGCCGGACCTCCCAATCACAACTGCAATCATAGTGCCGTCAGGGCTGTACTCGAGTTCGTTCGGTTGGTCTCCGCTACCGACATCGGTG
>CAUZJP010000036.1:0-8217 GCA_963580235.1 Candidatus Thalassarchaeaceae archaeon | reverse complement strand
AGCCTCTTCGCTGCCAACAGTGAATCTGATGATGTTCGCACTACCACTGGAATGACATCTCTCAAGTTCGTCGAGCCAACCGACTGATAGAGAGTCCACGCGCATCGGGTCCCTTGCTCGCTCGACTAGAGTGTCGATTGATGAGCCGCTCAACTTGAGGTGCCACTCACCCTTGTGCCGGTAGAGTCTAGCCGCTGGGTCAATCATGCTGAGACGGGCACTCACCCATTCGACAAGGTGTTCGGTTTCAATTCCGAGTTCCAACCGTTCGGCCTCTTCTCTTAGTTGGCGAATCCCCGGGTCATTGCCGAGCCACTCCCTCTCCTCAATCGCCCGTTCGGTGAGCCACCGCTCCCTCTGCTGAAGAAGAGAGGCGACATCGTTACGCCCGGTGTTCGGCTGTGCCGCGGAGGAGAACTGCTCCGCCTCCCAAGCTTCCACCATGTGTACGCCACCTTGACCCAAGGCACGCCCCATCGGCTGTCGCAGTTCGTTTTGCGCCACCAGTCGCATCGCCTTGCCGAGCATCGGGTCGAGCATTCCAATGGAGTCCTCGAAAAGCCGGATGCGCCGGTAGAGTCTGTTTAGAATCGCCGCGTCGATTGTACCTTCGACAGCGAGGTTCAGGATTGTGATCACCTCTGCCTCCTGACCGAATCGGTCGAGTCTGCCGATTCGCTGTTCGATGCGCATCGGATTCCACGGCAGGTCGTAGTTCACCAGTCGATGGCAGTGTTGTTGGTCGAGCCCTTCAGAGCCGACCTCACTTGACAGCAGTACATCGAATTCACCGTTGGCGAATTGATTCCTGAGAGTCTCTCTATCGGCCATCTTGGTGCTACCACTCAAAACCTCGCAACTGACTCCATCCTCGGTTAGCCTCGCCTTGAGATGGGCGAGTGTTCCCCGGAAGTGGCTGAATAGGAGAACGCCTCCATCCTGGTCCTCATCCAGAGAGGCCACCAACCAAGTTCGCAACGCTTCGTACTTTGAGTCGACGTCACCCAAATCGTCTGCGGCGTCAATCAGTTCGTCGAGGTCCCCGAATCGGTTCAGGAGTCTGTGTTCCGCCTCCCGCATTGTCACATCGTCGAGTTCGTCACCGCCCTCGGCACCGAAGTCGAGGGCGTTGCGCGCCGCGTATCGTAACTGCGTCTGAATGTGTCTGGCAAATGCCGGAAGCGAACTGCTCGCCATTCTCTCCGGTATCACAAGCGCCCAGTCGAATCGGTCGGAATCCGGATGACGCAACTGCATCAATCGCCACGTCCACCGCCTCGCAGCCTCATAGAGCCGCCACTCGACGGGTGTCATCGCCACATCGAGCGTGATCGCTTCCCTACGGGCTAGCCGCAGGTCGAGGTCACGCCGCCGAGTGCGAACCACCAATTCGTTGAGTGGTCGCAGTTCCCGAATCAGGTCGGCAACCTCACGTCGCCTCTCATCGACCCGGTTGCCGACCCAACCAAGTGGGTCAGCACAGATGTCGCGGGCAGCCTCCAACCGCGGGTCGCCGGAAAACCCGGGTGTCACAGCAAGAGCGTTCAGTGCCTTGAGGGCCCCGTCGAGGTCCGGTTCTGTGCGTGAGGTCGCATCCAGAGCGGTGTTTAGGAACCCCATCGGCCGCATCGTCCGCTGGAACGAGCCGTGGTCAGGCCATCTGTCGGGGGCGAGCAGTGAGAGTTGCACCCACAGTTCCTCGTTTGAGAGGTTGACCGGAGTGGCGGTCAGGAACAATGTCTGCTTGCTGTGCAGCGTCAGCAGTTGGACGGCGTCGTGAAGTCGGCTACGCGGGTTTCTGCAGTGGTGTGATTCGTCGATGATGGTCAGCAGAAATTCAGGAGGCCCCTCATCCATCAGTTCCTGCAGCAGCTTCGCCTGTCTCAGGATTCCATGGCTGGTCACGACGACGAGCGGTTCGCCCTGCTTGATTCTCTCAAACGCCTGCCTCAACTTGACACCGGTGTCCGCTTCGTAGCCGAGCAGATCACAGCGGTGGAACATCTCTTGCAGCCATTTCAGACGGAGTCCACCAGGAACCGCTACCAGGACTCCGCCACTCTCTCCGATTGCGTGCAGTCGCCTTAGAACATGTAGCGCCGAGATGGTCTTTCCAAGCCCGACTTCATCCGCAATCAGTAATCCACCCCAAGAACTCGATGCCAGTCGGGCGGCTGGCAGATGTTGGTGGTGCTGGTCCTGCCAGCGGCCGAACCGGAGCAGCGGACAGGAGTCAGTGGCAGGATATCGAATGTCCAAATCTCTGCGTAGCAAAGCCCAATCGGCGCGGTTCAAGACCGGCCGTTCTTCGCTGCTCTCATCACTGCTCTGCTTGTCCAACAGAGAACCACGGTCGAGCGACCGTTCTTGAAGGTGTGCGGCGGATAACGTTGAGATACCCGTTTCAAGGCCAATTCGGAGCCTTGGTGAAAATCCCCTTGCGACGGCGAAAACCTACTCAGGAGGCAGGGTGACGCTGATGTCCTTGACAGTGTTGAGCGCCACATGGGTGACTGACCTTTCAATCCCCTCAGCGGAGAGCACAGTCTTCGTGAAGTTGTCCAAATCGTCCCTGTCGGCCACTCTCGCCACCACCAGACTATCCATCTCGCCGGTGACATCGTAGACCGCGAAGACGCGCGGGTCGGCAGCGATTTCCCTCTGCACTTCAAGCAGTCTTCCCTTGACGATTCGCAAGCCGACTACGACGGTCATCTCCCATCCAATCTTGTTCGCATCAAGCACCACCGAATAGCCCTTGATGACCCCTCCACGCTCCAATTTCGAGAGCCTGTTTGCGACTGTTCCAAGAGCCACTCCGATGCGCTCCGCGAGCTTCCTCATAGAGAGTCTACCATCCTCTTGCAACGCCTCAATCAACTGCCTGTCAACCTCATCAAACATGGTAACCACCTCTGCCGGACTTCCAACGTCCAGCAGTCAGCACTTGAACATTTACCGCGTTTTTCCGGGTGCGCGTTGTTCAGTTGACCACCCATCCATCCAAAAAGGGGGGTCATTCCAACGCCCGTTCAAGATTCTCCGCGCGGAGGTAATCGAAGGTCGAGCACCCAGCCGCCGAGTTCCTCGACATCCACTTCCCAGCGGGTCAACGCTTCGGGGGTCTCATCTTCCGAACATCTCAGTCGTACTCTGAAGGTGCGCTCCTCACCCGCCGCCAACCGCTGTCCGCGTGGCGGCTTCACAATCCTCCACGGCGCATCGGCGTTGGCTCCCTTCAGTACCATGTCGTGCTTCCCGGCGCGCACTAGAACAGTAGCCTGCCACTCCCCCTTCACCAGTTGCAATCCGCCGCTGATGTGGGGCAGGCCGACCTCGCGACTCCGCTCGGCGAACACAATCACTGCGAACCCAGCAAGCAATCCGATTCCAACCACGATGAAGGGGACGGCTTCGCCCGTGGGAGGTACCGAACTGGGGGTGGCAACCCGAGATTTGGAGGCGGCGAGAATTGAGTTGTTGAGGTCGTCGACGAGCAGCGCAACCACATTCAGTCGCCAGATGTCTTCGTTGGTGAACGGAACCCCATCCTCTGCCAAGCGGGTAGAATCGATTGTGTAATCCCACTCGGTGAGATTACCAGCGTCGTGGTAAAATGCCGATGACCAGTGGTAGTGATGGACCACGAAATGCGAATCGAGTCCACCCTCGTCGCCGTGGTCAACCGTCACCATCAACCGCAGGTTGACCGACACCGGCAGTTCTTCGAACGGGGTTATTTTCACACTCACTTGCAACGCTGTTGGTGAAGACTCGCCGACAACATCGACCTCCAACTCCAAGTCCGCCATGAGCGGCCCGGGAACATTCTCCTCCGACAAGGCATCTTCGCCTCCGAACGGGCTCCCCTCCTGCCATCCAGTGCAGGGTTCCGCGCCCAATGCCGCTGCCCGCTGGTCGGCCGACAGGGTGCCACCTTCGCCGACCACCCAGACCAGTTGGATGACCTCATCATCGGTGATGTGTTGGTACCAGCCGTCACATCCCGTTGTCGGCTCGAACCACTCTCGGACAGGATCTCTCTCAGCCGCTGCGGCAGAGCCGAGTTGGCTGAGTAACAGGCTGGCAATCAGGAGCGCGAGGAGCGAGGAGGGTAGTGCTGTTCGCATCACTATTCCAACTCCAATCCAAGTGCCACTCCGAGCAGTACTCGTTCGGCGTCGGGGAGCATCAGAGTAAGCCGCTGCCCGACCCATGCGGGCACCCACCATGTTGAGTCATCCTGCTCGAGCCGCAAGACGATTCCGCCGCCTCGCTCACCCTCGAGTGATGGGATTTCCTCGATTGCCTCTTCGATCAGAGGCCCCCCCTTCAGCAACATCTCGGAGAGCAACTTTGCAGTGGTTTCGTGAACATGGTTTCGCAACATCGGACCGAGCAGGTGAATCCCCTTCGAGGTCGGCCGTTGGAGCCGCCCCTTGCGCATGTCCCACGACGGCAAGCCTGCCTGAATCACTTGGAAGGGATGCCAGTGGCTGCCCGGTAACTTTCCACCCTTACGCAGCATTCGCTCACCAGCCCAGAACCAGTTTTGAATTTCCTCGGAGAGACAGGCCAACCGCTGACCGCGATGGAACAGGGTCACCCCTTCGACACCCCATTCTGTGGCCACCGCCTCGACCGCCTCCGCCGCCGCCGGCACCTGCTCATGCCTCCTTCCCTTGGGAGGTTCCTTGAGCCAAGCAGTAGCCATCTCCGAGTCTGGAGTCAGCGCTTTTGCGACCTCGAAGTCACCGACATTTTCGAACACGGCGACGAAGAATCCACTCGAGTCATTCTCGTCGTTCCACACTCGTACGCAGGCGGGCAGCGCAGCGAGAATATCGGGCTCGCGAGGTGGTGAGAACGGATCAATCTCGTCAGGCTCAGCGGCCTCACCATTACCGGGCCAAGCGACCATCCCGGGCCGAGTGACTAATCCGGGACACTTTTTGGAAACATCAGAATCGACGAGCCGCAGAAAGTCACAGGAGCGCAGCAGCTCTGCTACCACCGCCTCGTTCTCAATTGGGTCGAGAGAACAGGTGGAATAGACCATTCTTCCGCCCGGGCGTAGGAGGAGTGCAGCCTTGCGAGCGAGGTCGAGTTGGAGGGTGTGGAGCGAGCGTCCGGCACTCGCTAGCCACCTCTGCCAGATTTCCGGGTTCTTTCGGGTAGTCGCATTTCCCGTGCACGGCGCATCGACGAGGACTCTGTCAAATCCGGGGTTCGGACAGCGAGGCAGGTGCCTTCCGTCGTGCTGAGTGACAACCATCGAGGTCACCCCAGCCCGTTGGGTGTTCGAGACCAGCAGATTGGCTCTGCCAGGATTGGATTCGTTGGCGACGACGACTCCAATGTCCGAAACCGCCTCACACAGTTGAGTCGCCTTGCTGCCCGGTGCGGCGCACAGGTCGAGCACCCGATGGCCCGGCTCGCAGCCGAGCAGTCTAACGGGAATCATCGAGACTGACTCCTGACGGGTCACCCTGCCCGTGTCGTGGAGGGCGCGCACGAGTGCCTGAGCGGCCGGCGACTCACACCTGCCGCGCGGCCAAGGCATCCTCCAACCGGCACCGCCGCCCCCAGCACCATCGGACAACCAAGGAATAGGTTCTCCATCGAGTTCCCGCAATTTTCTCTCAGTCCAAGCGCGGTCTACCCGCAGAGGATTAACTCGCAGCGTTTCGGGTAATCGTGGTTCAGCAGCGAGCAGCCACGGCTCAGCATCCTCACGCCAACTCTGCACCGCTGACCACAGCGCGCTTTCAGCCGCGTGCGGCCATTCACTCCCGCTCACGGGTCGCTCTCGACAGCATCATCCCTCAAGGGTTGTGTAAGAGTCAACCCCATGAGCGAAGCCGGTTGTCGGCTTCTTCATGGCGGTGGGTGGCGGTGATGCGTTCAGTCTTCCCGCGACCCTTTTGACGATCATTCTGCTCTGGTCGTTTCTCCAGTGGAGTGCACCATGGTGGCTGCCCGAACTTGCTCGCAGACACCCCGAACGGGAACAGGTCTGGAAGAGATTCGACCAATCACTGACCCAGGTGCCGGCCATACTCATTCTGATCGCCGGATTGGACCTCTTGAGAGCCTACTTGGTATCTGACCACACCTACGCCTTCCTAGGCCATCTGGAGGATGCTAAATGGTTCGTGATGATTCTCTCCTATGCAGTCTCGTCCACCGTTTGTGACCACTTCTTCTGGCCCTCGTCCCTGTTCGACGACGAGCACTCGTCGCTTCGTCCCAGCACCCTTCGATGGCATGGACTTCTGTGGCCGCTGCTGCTCTTCGGGTTTCTCCCCTCTGACCTCTTCTCGGTGAATGTTACGCCACTCGATTCAGTCATCTCCACAAGCCAAAGCAGCGTGGATATTATTCTCCTCTCACTGGCTGGAATCGCCTTGGCTTGTTGGGTCCATCTCAGTGCAAGGACGGCGCGCAGACAATTGAATGGCGAATCCGATTCATTCCACCTGACCATCGCCGGCGTCCTCTTTCTCATTCCGATTCTGGCGGTCAGCGGAGTCATGCCGATGGCCGGCGAGTGGCTGAACTTCGCTGAGTCCGTGGTGCTCGGCAATGAATCCACCTTTGCCCTCGCCACCTCACTCTTCATCCTCATTCTGGCGTGGCCCAACTTCCTCGAACTGCTCACCCGCCTGCACGAGAAGAGGGGGCAGGCGAAGGGCCGTCGCTTCCTCGGACTCACCCTGATCTTCGGGCACACCCTCCTCTTCACTTGGGCTTCGGGTGCGCTCTTGCTCGAACCGCTCCCCAACGTCTCAGGTTGGAACTCCGCCATCTGGCTCTCGTTCAGCCTCACGCTCCCCCTCGCCGTGGCCGGCCTTCTCGGCTCTCTGCTTCCCCTCTCAGGGCTCGACGAGAGACCTCGCTCCGAGGCGTGGGGATTTCTCCTCGCGATTACAATCGCCCTCCAATTCCTCACCATCCGCGAGCCGCTGACCGCCACACTCGTGCCCGGTCTTGGAGTCGCGATGATGGCGCTCCCACTGCTCGCCACCCACCCCGAGAAGAGACCGGACCTCCCAACCGGTCGCAGAGCCTTCGAGTCGGCGCTGTTGATCACCTTGAGCATAGCCGCGCTCCACCTCTTCCGCCAGATGATGCTTGGCGCAGAATGGGGCTATCTACAGGGCTGGGCAGCGGTGGTCGCGGTTCCGCTCGCCGGGCTGCTTTTGGTGAAACTACCCGACATTTCGGAAGACTCCGTGATTGGCGAAGAGGAATGAGTCACGAAACCGCCTTTTCGACCATAGCCCGACCTGCAACGGTTATACCACTGACAGCGCACCTGCTGCTCAGTTGGCCGTTTACGGCTAGCTAGATGGGATGCGAATGACGAAGAAGCAAGAGTCCGCTGCAAGAAAGCAGTCGAGAGTCAGTAAATTGGCGAAGGAGAATCGGGAGGCGTTTACCCGTGCTAGAGCGCGTGCGGCAAAGACGAGTGAGATGCTGGGGCGCAGCGTCTCGGCCCGGGATGAGTGGAAGCAGATACAGGAGCGAGCGGAGGAGAGTCAGGTCGGACAGGGACCGCTAGTGCCGGTTGAGCCGCAGATGGAGGTTGAGCAGGAGGACTGGGTATACCAGACCGTGGACGATGAGACTCTCGAGGCCCTGAGTCACCGAGTCGTCCTACAGACCAGCGCAGGGGAGAGGAAGGTGCTCTTCCAAACCAAGAACCTCGATGAGGCGGTTGACTGTGCCAGCCGAATAGTCGAGTTCGCTGACGGCTGTGTCCTAGTCGAGACCATCGACCCTTAAGGGTCGTTGAGTCAATTCGTCGCGTTCATATACGCGAGGCAGGTCGGGCGCACCATATGGCACTCAAGAAGGACAAGAAGTCGAAGGGCCCGAACATCCAGCAGGCCGCTGGTTTGATTCGCTACTTCGACGAGGAGTCCGATGATGCCTGGCAGATTTCCAAGGGGCTCATCTACACCGTGTGCATCGTCTTCTCCGCGGTCATCTATCTGGCCAACCAGCCCAACCAGACCGACAACATCTGGATGTGGATGTACGAGCGCCTCTTCGGCTGAGTTAGTCTGCTGTGCTCGCACGGAGTCTACTCGGATTCTGTTAGGTCGACGAATGGGATGGCATCTACTGGCTCATCGTCAATGCCGGTGAGCAGATCGTCGGCGGCGACATCATCGGTGGCGGTGGCGATCTCGTCAGGCGTCAGGTGGGCGA
>CAUZJP010000035.1:0-8312 GCA_963580235.1 Candidatus Thalassarchaeaceae archaeon | reverse complement strand
CTATCGAACGAGCCTAGGGCGGGTCTGTGGTTGAGATCGAGTGCTACCAAGGCGCCGTCCAACTCAGCGAAGGTCATCGCTGCTGACCAGTTTGCGCGGGGGCCGTCACCGAGTAGTGGTGTGATCCCACTGACCACCAGCCAGCGAGCGCCGGTGAGCACTTCACGCCAGTTGATCGCTCCGGATTCAAGTTGAGCGAAGGCTGAGTTTGCTCTGTTGTAGTCAACCTCACCCGACGATATTCTGTATGTTCCGATTTGATTCTCAGACTCTATGACTAGCAAGTCTACGCCAGCCTCTTCGGCAGGCTTCCGTATTTCATTTGCAGGATTACCACTCGGTAGCGCAGAAACCCATGCTGCTCGGTTACCAAGCCTCGCGAGCGCGCATGCGACATTGTATTCGGCACCACCGGGAGTAATCGCCTCAGCACCATCCGGTCCTGTTGAGGAACGAAGCATCGCTTCACCGAAGCAGACGATGAGAGCTTGTCCTGTGACCATGTCAGGGGCAGGAGGGAGTGGCGTATGAAGAAAACCGAGCGGCGCAAGTTCAATGCAGGGAGACTTGTTAGCAGTATCATGGCCGAAGAGGAATCGTCTCTCGGCAAGATCCTAATGCAGGTGGGGGGAATTATCTTCATCATTCCACTTTGGACAGGTTATTCGGATTTTCTATGGCCTTTGTTCATCCTTGGTCCGCTGGTCTTCCTGTTCGGCTTATTTCTGCGAATGTCGGAAACCGGGGATTCTCTTACCCGAACCACAGCAGTCGCATTAACACCACATTTGCCGACCTCAAAGGGGGTGGAGTTCCTCGAAACCGTCACCAACTGGGCGGACAATCCTGACACCGCGACTATTCCTGTGGGCGCCCAACCGGCAGGCACTCACCTAACCATGGGCGGGATTTACGGAAATGAGTTCGGCTCTCAGATGGTCAGCGGTGATTTCACGCGGACGCCTGCTGCTCAGGACTATCTGCAAGATTCCTACGACGAGTTTGAGACTCATGACCACGAGAAGATCGTGCCGAGGGATTGGTATGACCCTGTTAGTGGTTGGTACAATGTTCACCAAGAGTGGCAGAATCCGGCCGATTACTGGTAATGCTTCAATCCATTTTCCAGCGGAGGAGAGCGAGGGCGCCGCCCATCCCTTCGAGTTGTTTTCCAGCGTCGTGCTCTGTTGAGGATTGAACGAGTTCAGAATTTGTCTCATCGAGACGGCGGACGAATTCGTACCACGGTTCGTCGCCGATGGTGGCTTCTTCGTCTCGTATCAGGTCAGCCAAGACGATGAGTTTGTCGATTGCACCCGCTTCCAATGCGGCACAGATGGCATCTGGACCATAGGCCACGGCGCCGTCGGTCGCCATTCTCGAAAGCGCCTCCTCCACCGCCTTTGTCTGCTCGACAATCGCCGTGTCTCCGAGAAGTTCGTCGGCGAGTCCCTGTGACAACACTTCGTTGGCAGCAGGACGCCCCCCAATGCTCGTTGCGACATTGAGCATCTTCTGACTGCACCCCCTCTCAACAAGAAGCTTCGCGAATTGGACGCGGGTTAGGCCAGGTCCACAGATAATGAGAGGTAGTTCGTTTCCGAACAGCAGAGCGGCTTTCTTCGCCCCTTTAGCGAGAAACCCCTCCCGCACCTCAGCCGACTTCGCCTCTCGCTTGCCTCCGCCCCGCATAGTGAACAGGGATAGGTCCCGCATCCCGTGAGAGGCGATTTCAAACAACTGAATCTCGTCGGTCTCGACTACTATGATGGCGGCTTTTGCCCGTCCCCCCTCCTTGACCGACTCTCGTAGAAGTTGCTCGTCGGCGGCGCTCCATCTGGTGGTGGCAGTGAGTTCGACCTCGTCTTTCAGCCCAATCGTGTGAGTGTGGTGGGAGCCCTTGTCTACCGGTGCTTCGGTAATCACCCCATGTAGTCTCAGTTGATCCGAAAATGGTTGGAATTCGGATTTTTCAACCTCGATGACTATCCACATCGGTTTGCGCTCAGCAGACTTGGCCCTCCCGCCCTCCTGTGTTCCGGTGGTCGAGTCTCTGCGGTGTGATACCATGCCGGCCATCTTGCCTCCCTTGGAGAGTTGTGAGAGGACCCACAGGTCATCCTCGTGCTGCACGCGTAGGCGCAGCATTTCCTCGTCTCGCTTGACCAATCGCATGGAACCGCCCGAAGTGACCCCGACGTTGATGGCTCTTGAATCCCTTGCAAGGGGGGCGGTCACTCTATCTCTCTGTAGTGAATCAGAATGGTCTCACCATCGGAGAAGAGGTGAGAGCGCCACTCATCGCTTATGGTATCGTCCACCTTCATCACCAATTCGTGGGTGTCGTTTACGAAGTAGTTGGCAATACGAGTCTCATTGAAGGCGACCCCCCATATCTCAAAGAAGACATCCAGAGTGATGTTGGTCGGCTCAGGGGTTTCGACATGCAACTTGCCTGAGTCGTCGTGAGTGTGGACGATGTGCATGGAGTCGGGGCAGACCTCGGTGTCTATCCCCGTGTTCGCGCCCACGATGTAGTTGTCATTTTCGATTTGGATTACTAGTCGAGGGTGTATGTGCATTGCCAAACCAGAGTGATCTGAGAGGCATTCCTTCGACCAGTCAGTTTCCGACCCCTCCTCGGGCTCCGATTCAGGTGTTGGATTCGGGTCTTGCGTGCTCGTGTTGTTCAGACCGTCCTCCACCGCCTCGTTGCCGGGGTCTTGCACAGAAACTCCACCGTCGTCGATGCGCTGGGGAGTGTTGATGCAGCCGGCAAAGGCGCTCGACAGCAGTAGCATGACTGTCAAGACGAGCGCTCTCATGGCGTTGGCAGCGCGGACGACAACTTCAACCCCACGCGCGGGCGTCTCATCCAAAGGCACCAGTGACATTGCCATCATCATCCATGTCCATGTCCAGTGCCGCAGGGTGTTTGGGGAGGCCTGGCATTGTCATCATGGCTCCACAGATGACGACCACGAACCCTGCTCCGGCGTTGAGGCGCAGTTCACGGATTGGGAGGGTGTATCCGGACGGTGCTCCAAGTTCGTTCGGGACATGTGAGAACGAGTACTGCGTTTTGGCCATGCAGACTGCCAACTTGTCGTACTTCCAGCGTTGAATCTTCTGCAAATCACGCTGAGCCTCCTTTCGAAGGTCGATTGAATCAGCTCCGTAGACCATCGTCGCAATTTTGAGAATCTTTTCCAGTAACGGCAGCTCCGGCTCGAACAGTGGCTCGAAGTTCCTACCCTCTGCCAAGTGGTCCTGACACGCAGCGACGACCGCTCTTGCTAGGTCCTCCGACCCTGCGCCGCCTCGTTGATGACCCTCAAACACAACTGCATGGTCCGCTTCGGCGTCTCGGGCTAGTTGTAGCACTTCGTTGATTTCAGCTTCCGTGTCGGTCGAGAATCGGTTGACAGAGACGATTACCGGGCAGCCGAACCGCTTCATGTTCCTAATGTGGCGGGCGAGGTTCGTCGCTGAGCCGACGCGGACGGCGTCAACATTCTCGGTCGCCACCTCCTCCTTGGAGGGCCGCTGCCCGCCTCTACTACTGAGGCCGCCGCCGTGCAATTTCATGGCGCGGACGGTGGCGTTCACCACGATGCAGTCGGGCGGGACTCCACTCGCTGCAGCCTTGATGTGGATCGCTTTTTCTGCCCCCATGTCGGAGCCGAAGCCCGCCTCTGTGACGACATAGTCGGCGACAGAGAGAGCGAGTTCGTCAGCGATGATGCTGGAGTTTCCGTGTGCTATGTTGGCGAACGGTCCTGCGTGGATGAAGGCGGGGTCGCCTTCGAGCGTCTGAACCAGATTAGGCAGAAGCGCTTCTCTGAGGAGCAGTGACATCGGGCCGGCAGCACCGATGTCGTCGGCTTTCACCGGGTGGCCGAGTCGATTCTGGCCGATGACAATCTGGCCTAGTCGCTGTCTGAGATCAGCGTAGTCCTTTGAGAGTGCGAGAATCGCCATCACTTCGCTCGCTGCGGTGATGTCGAACCGCTCTTCGCGAGCGAATCCATTGACAGCACCACCAAGTCCGATGGCCGAATAGCGAAGCGCCCGGTCATTCATGTCGAGCACCCGGGGCCACATCACCCGAGAGGGGTCGAGGTCGAGCTCATTACCGTGGTGAAGATGGTTGTCGAGCATTGCGGAACAGAGGTTGTGGGCAGAGGTGACTGCGTGTAGGTCACCGGTGAAATGGAGGTTGATATGTTCCATCGGGAGGACTTGCGAGTAGCCACCGCCAGCAGCACCACCCTTGATCCCGAAGACCGGTCCCATGGATGGTTCTCGGATGACGCAGGTGGCCGATTTTCCGAGCCTATTCAGTCCCTGATTGAGGCCGATGGATGTGACGGTCTTTCCTTCGCCGAACGGTGTTGGATTGACACTCGTGACTAGAATGAGTGAACCCTTGGTATTCTCCTTTCTCTCTTTCAGGGCATCCCACCTTATTTTCGCCATACCGCGCCCCAATCGGGCGATGTCCTCGGCCCCGAGGCCCAGCTTCCACGCCACCTCTTCGATTGGCAGCATTTCTGCTCCGTTGGCGATGTCGAGGTCGGTCGGCATGTAGGCTCGGCTGAGCATGCGGTATTCAATCATTCATTATCGTTGGAGTTGATTATACCACTCTCGAGGTTAATTCCCGCGTAGCGGGAGCCGAGTCACAGAGTATTGTTCCGGCGGCCTTTTGACGGTTCCCTGTCCACACTTGTCCAATGGTCGTCTCAGTCAAGGTCTGTGCGGCGGTTGCAGGGGAGCCAATCGAACACTCCCTCACTCCGAACTTGTTTCGGATAGTCGCTGACCGGTTGCGTAAAAGTGGTTTTGAAGTCACAATCGAGGTAGCTGAGAAAGTTGAGACGGACACCCTGGTGAACGCGCTCGCTTGGGGGCATGCCCAGAAGCAGGCTCTTTCCAATATGGATGAGGGTAGCGACTCAGGTAGGAGAGAGGTCTGGATATCTCTCACAGCACCTCTGAAGCACCAAATGCCGCTGGATTCCGGTACCGAGTGGGTGGCTGGCGACCCGATGATTGCATCTGTCAACCAGATGCGCCACGATGGGCATGTCTGGAGGGTGGCGTCCACTGACGGTCTTGGCCTGATTGCTCTGGCTAGAGAGTTCGGCTTTGAGTTCGGCCAGCTCGATACTCGTGAGCAGCCGTTGCTATGCATGAATGGAGGCGGCTCGACAGCTCGTTCCTGCGCCGCTGCGTGGGTGGAGGCGGGGGGCAAGATTTGGTGGCAGGGTGGTCGACGAGAACTCTCTAGACGTGGGCCTTGGAAGAGTTCCATGGTTGAAGGTATTCAACTCGCAGAGCATAATGGTCGCAGATTTCACGCAGATTTCGATGTTATACCTGGGACTGCGAGTGAGCCTAGCGGAGACCGAATACCTATCAGGGATCTGAGCGAGGCGCCAATTCTGCTCTCGGTATCGTATGATGGAAACGGGGGTGAATCTAGTGTCGAGACTGAGTGGGGACTACACCTCGACGGTCGTTGGTTTTTGGTGGCGCAACACCTTGAGGCTTGGCGCTACCTGTACATGCCGCAATCTGCTGACAATTTGCCCTCATTGCGGGATTTGATGAGCGCAATCGAAGGATTGAGCAGGTGACTTTGCACGGCGAGCGGTTCAAAGGCGGTCGCTGCAAAGCAGCGAGACATGGCGCAGGCGCGAGGGAAGGTTCTCCTCATCACTTTCCTGATGCTGTTCTCTTCCGTCGCCATGCTCTCGTCTGCAGCGCGGGAGGAATCTCCAAACTTCACCGGGTCGGTGGCTCCAAACCGCTTTGAGGTAGGTTGGCAGGATGGTACCTACCAAGATTATGATTCCAATCAAATCGATGTCCGTCTCTACTACCCCGCCTCCTCTGCCGGTGAAGATGTGGCGGTGGACTGCGATTGGGCGCCATATCCGTGGGTAGTATTCCACGCCGACGACGGCGAGGAACGTGATGCATACGAGTGGTTTGGACGAGGCCTTGCAAGGGGTGGATACATCGTCGTCGTAATCGGTGAGGAGCGCTCCGCCGAACGGGCCTGGCCCGCTGTGATGGACCATTCAGAGTTGATTGCCAAGATGGGCTACATGAACTACTCAGGGGGGGACTTAGACGACCCACCCGGTATTCAGGGCTGCATCGACATGGATCACTGGGGGGTTGCCGGCCATGGTAGAGGTGCTGGACTTGCAGCGCTTGTCAACGCTCAATGGGGGCGGTTACTAGGCACCAGCGCCCAACCTCCAAGGGCACTCATCGGGCTCGGCCTGGACACTGACCAGACCGGCACCACTCTGGATGCCTTCGACCAGGCAGCACCCAACCACGCACTCTTCCTCACGGGTACGGTCGACGAGGTGGCCGCAGCTAACGAGCACGCCACCCCATTCCTTGACTATTGGAAGGGTGGATGGCAACTTCTCGAGGTGGTTGGAGCGAACCATGTCCAATACGAAGATGAGCAGTCATTCATCGACAACCTATTCGACGGCGATGCGACGATGAGTGCGGAAGAGCAGCAGGCTCATGCGATTTCAAAAATCAAGCCATATCTCGACCTCACGCTGAAAGGTAACGAAGATAGGTGGTACCGAGCGACTAGCCGTGAGAACAACCCGAGCGATCCTTCAGACCCCGACTCCTACCTGTCGGAAAACCTGGCCGCCAACCAATTCTACAGGATGACATCCGCAGAAAATGTGGTTCTCGCCCCCACCGGCCGTCAGTACCACCAGATGTTCTACGACCCGATTGCCGAGAGAACCGTGATGGTGGGTGGGAGTTGGGACGGTAACCTAGATGACTTTTGGACTCTCGACCTCAATGGTTCGGGTGAATGGGAATTGCAGAGCGGTGCGCCGAACACAGTGGGTACCGGCGCCTTTGGCTTCGATGGTGAGGCAAATGGACTGCTCTACGGTGCGACAGCAGACGGCAGCCCAACGCTGTGGGACTGGAACGGTTGGTCAGGTACTTGGACGGCATACTCCGAAGGTGTTCGTCCTAATGCGAACTTTAGCAACTCGATGGTCTATGATGGGGACCGGGAGGCCTTCATTTCGTATGGCGGTTCAAACGAGAGTTGGGAGGGCATAAACGAAACTTGGGCGTTTGACCCAGCGGCAGCGGTTTGGGAGGAAATTCAGACATTCTTGGCTCCGCAGGGCATTCTCGGCGGGGCCATGTTCTTCTCGGAATCTTGGAATCGCTCCTTTCTCTTCGGAGGTCTCGATTCGGAATTCGAAAGTTCCAACGAGACTTGGATGTTCAATGGCGAGACCGACACCTGGTCCAGACTAGCCTTGCAATCCGGTCACCCCGGCGGCCGTGCGTACATGGCTACTGCTATGGATTACGAGCGAGAGATTGCCTACATCTACGACTCGACATGGGGTGATGGCGACCGTGAACTTTGGGCTTTTGACCTCATCAATCTGACATGGCTGGAACTCCCCTCAACCGGGGCACCGTATCGCGAAAACCCAGGCGAGATGGCATTCGACCCCGGTGCCAACAAGTTAGTTCTGTTCGGAGGCTCTGGTTGCGACGACGACTGTGACGAGACTTGGCTGTACGATTTTGAATCAGGCAGTTGGGAGTTGTATGCCTCTTCATCTGCGGTGACGGTGAGTGATGTCATTCACCTTGAGGCGGTGGTCAGTGAGAGGGACCTTGGTTCGGCGCCATGGAATCTGACGGTGGATTGCCGAGTGGTCGGCGAGGATGTTTGGACGAGCGGCGGATGGGAAATCTCCAATCAGACGGCAACTTGCGACTTGTCACCGTTTGCGCTCAACCCGGGCTACCACACGGCAACACTTCGGGTTTCCCACGACGGCCAGCGAGCCTCGACGAGCATCTCCTTTGAGCGGGCAAACGCACCACCCCAACTCAACTCCCCCATGCCGTCCTTCGTGCTTCCCGAGAGTGGCGTACAATCGGTCAATGCGAGCCAGTTGGCGAGTGACCCGGACGGTCATGAGATTCGATTGATTACCAACACGCTGACCTTCTCAGCGAAGGGTGAAGGCGACCTTGATCCGGCCTTGCAGTGGGATGTGATTGGAAATGGACGTCTCTTGAGAATGGAGGATGTTTCCGACTGGAATGGTAGGTCGGAGGACTCTACCTTCGAGGTCTGTGGAGAGATTCGCGATGAAGGCTCTCCGGGCAATCCGCCACTTCAAGTCCCCTTTTGTTTTGATGTTGTCAACGAATGGCAAGATGACCCGTTCATCGTCGCAGAACATCCATCATTCACCATCGCTGAGGACTCTGAACTC
>CAUZJP010000034.1:0-8342 GCA_963580235.1 Candidatus Thalassarchaeaceae archaeon | reverse complement strand
CGGCTATCGCCTCCGGGCCGTCCACCACGCTGTCCGCCACGGGAGCCACCGCCACCGCTGCGTCTGTCGCCGCCACCGCTTCTTCGGTCGCCGCCTCGTGAATCTCCTCGACGGTCTCCGCCGCCCTGGTAGCCTCCGCTACCTCCACGCTGTCCGCCACGGGAGCCACCGCCACCGCTGCGTCTGTCGCCGCCACCGCTTCTTCGGTCGCCGCCTCGTGAATCTCCTCTGCGGTCGCCGCCTCTTTGGCCGCCTCCACCACCACGGTAGCCTCCACCACCGCTGCGTCGGTCACCACCACCTCGGTAGCCACCGCCACCGCCGCGTCTGTCGCCGCCTCTGCCGCCCCCGTAGTTACCTCGTGAGCCTCCGCTTGAGGAGCCGCCATCCTTTGGGCGTTTTTCCTCACATCGATTGCACTTATTTCGTCGAGCGAAATTGTGATTGTGACATTTGGGGCAATTCCAATCACCCGGCATCGAGTTGTCTCGGCCTGAGTCTCGACCTGAGTTTCGACCTGAGTCTCGACGGTCGTATCTGCGATCTCCGCTGCGTTCTCCGCTGCGTTCCCGCCTCTGCTGGATTGTGGCTACCGAATCTTTCACAGAATCGAACACGAGTTCTCTCGCGATTGGATGAAGATGAACATGAGCATCATCAACAGTTCCAATCACGCTGTCGACTCGGCCGAGGTAAGTGCCGTCAACCGTCTGAAGGGCAGTACCCAAGTGTGGGGCTGTGCCTCTGAAGGAGAGGAGAAGGCCACCTTCGTGGCTCTCACTCGCCACTCTGCCACGGAACTCCATGGTATTCGCCGGAAGCCGCCTCGCTTTGAGTCTTGGGATTGAATTGCGGCAGCGTTTCGATGCGCTCTCACTCTCGCTTACGCCTACTTGCAAGGCCCGCTCCAATCAACGCCATCACGGCAATTCCGAGTCCAGGTCCGGGAAGCCCCCCACCATCGTCGGTGGTAGGGGTCGGTAGTGGAACACTGGTGTCCACCTCTTCAAACAGGAAGGTGTTGTCGACCTCTTCGGTTACGGAGGTGCACTCTCCAGAGGTATCGCACGCCTCAACCGTGACCGAATGGACGCCCTCAATCAGCAGGTCGAATGGGATTTCGTCCGTCTGCCACTGGTTTCCGTTGATTACAATCTGTCCTTTCTGGACTCCGTCGAGTGAGAGCGTGAAGGCGACATAATCGCCGTCTGCGTCGTTGAAGTTTCCTCTCAGGATGTAGTTCGCTTCCAACCATTCGAATCCAGTGATAGTAACCGTTGGCGGAATACTCAACTTTGAGAGTCCGAGGTCATATTCGTAACTCATCTCTGCCATCCCATCGCCGTTTGCGGTGACTTCCACCATGATTGCTCCAGGTGACAGCTCTGCTAGGTCAAAGGTGATTGCACTCGAGCCGGCCTCTGCCAAGGCAGAACCTCCGCTGATGCTCGCTCCAACCTGCACCAACTCGACATCAACCTGCATGTTCGCGGGGGTGTGGTCGGTAGAGGTGACGGTCAGTTCGACCGAACTTAGAGAAGAGGTAACATCGAGGCTGAGGGTCAGTGGTGAAGCGACTGTGAAGCTTCTGACTCCGCTGCTCTGCCCAGCACTGTCAACCGCCTCGCAACTAATCGAGCCCGCGCCTCCGGCCGCTGGAGGGGTCACATCCCATGTGTTAGCCTCTACTTCGTTCAGAGCCCATCCAGAACCGCCAGTGCAGTCGATGGTTAACAGGCCGGCTCCCAACTCATCAGTGAACCAAGTGTCAACCTGTTCGCTGCCGATGACGGTCTGCGCAACAGATAGGGAAGCTACTGGGAGCAGGTCACCTTCCGTAGGTGCGTCAGCGGTCCATAGAGGGGCATTGTCAATCTCAGGAGGTGCCGTGGTGAAGTCGAAAAAGTAGACCTTGTATGCAGGCCAGTCTAGTAGATTGTAGGTGAAATGGGTTGAGAACTCCGTGCCCCCGGTGACTGCGCGCAGGTCGTACTCTCGAATCCCTTCCTCGGTGTATGAAACACACTCCTCCCTCGTGGTGTAGGTCACCCCAAAGTCGTCGTCTTCCTCATCGTCCTCGGTGTAGGTCTCGGTGCAATCCTTCTCTTCGTAGGTATTGGCCATACGCAGTGTCTTGCCCGGAATTTCGGGGAAGGTGAATGAGAAGTGGGCGTTTGTGAGGTTCCTTCCGACCATTGCCAGAGTGAAATCATCGGTGTCCGTCAATTGATCGAAGGCAACGGATCCGTTCAACCAGATGACCATGGAGCAAGAAGTCGGCCCGCAACTGTTGGTCGGCACGACCGGTATTTCCTCGCAGGTTGGGCTGCCCGCTGGTGCGCCCCATTCGTCCTTACAGTTTTGGCGTTCAGGGTGCTCCTCTGGAATCAGATTCCACTCTTCTAGCGTCATGCCGTCGCTGATCCAAGTCAAGTTGTTCCAATCGACTCCCTGACCGCCGCGGTGTGAGGGCCCGTCACGGAGCCCTATGCGAGTGTAGGTCTCGACGACGCATTCTAGGCCGACGGTTCTGACGCCGTCCCGCTCATCTGTGGAGAGCCACGAGTTGTTGCCGTTTGGCAGCCCGTCGAATAGCTCCTCCAAATCGGTCCTGACGATGTCGCCGTTGGTACCGTTGACAAAAGCCTCTGCGCGGACATCTGCGCTGTCCCAATCATCATCCAAGTTGACTAGGAATTCTGCGTAGTCATAGTAGAACATATCCTCGAATGAGATGCCTTCACAATCCGCCTCAGGGGCCTGCCTTGCGCTGGTAAATTCGGCATCGTCATCATCATTCTGTTCGCTTTCTGGTGCGGCGAGGGCTTCCGGGCTCAAAAGTCCCGTAAATGCTGCAAATATCGCCAAAACAGCCATCCAAATCGCAGCGGTAAACCGCTGGTCGTCTCTCTCCATGCGTGCGCGACGGCAGCGGCAATGAAAGAGAGTTTGCCTTGGCGCACTTGGTGAGTTAGATTACACTAGCCCCGATATTAGGCGAGTCCCTTCCGAATTCGGGTAAAACCCGCATCGCTTCCAAGGGCCCCTAGCGCTCTCTCAGATTCACGGTTTGAGTCGCTGGAACCTAGAGAAAAAGAGTCCAGCGGGGATGAGGGTCCAGCCAATCGCCGACAGCCAGATCACTGTGCTGGGGAGATGTGGTGAGGCGTCACCGTCAAGTCGGTTTTCGAGCAGTAGTTGGTATACGCCATTCGGCGAGAAGAGGTCGACCAATTCTGAGAACTTCCCATAGGCGTCACTCTCAAGATTTGTGACATCGACTCCCATCAGCGTGGCGAGTACCGCGGTGATGAGTAGCCAGACCAGCGTGAACAACAGCCAGGCGCCTACACCGAGCGTAACCGCTGAGCCGACATCTTTGGCGATACTCGAGGCGAGCAGTTGAATACTGGCGTACCAGAAGAGAATCAATCCAGTTGCCATCAGGAAGTAGGCTGCATCGACGGCGCTCGGATATTGCCCCATCTGAGCCTCGATGAGGACCATGCCGCCGAGCGAGGCGATGGCGGTCGGGATGAATGCCCCAAGCCAGAGGCCGAACAGATGTGAGGCTGCTAGGTCAAGGCGGTGTATCGGTTGAGCCAACTCGATTGCCAACTCACCTGTTAGCCGCTTCCTGCTGATGCCATCGAAGCCGAGCAGAACGACTCCAAGAGTGGCCGAAAAGAGGACGAAGAGGCTCACGAGGAAGAGGACCTCGTAGGCGGTATCAGTCTGGATTTGGGAAGATATCGCGGCGTCGGGGTCCGCCAACCCCCAACTTCCGCCAGCGATGAAAAGGAGGAGCAGTGCGACTACTACGACCATGCGGGGACTTGCGAAGTGCCGTTTCGCCTCAAGCCACGAAAGTCGCATGACGGTCTGGATTCTACCAGCCGACCTAACTCGCCCAGCCCGCCTAGTCACAGGAGTCCCTCGGACCTGCTGAGCCTGCGAGTCACTCATCTTCGCCGACCTCCCAAGTGCGCACCGGCACCATCGCATCCCCTCCGACCTCAAGACCGACAATTTCCGGGTCCCCCCCGGTCGCCGCTGCCAAGAGCTCCTCCAAAGAGGGAGATACGGTCTGGATGAGGTGAACGCGCCCCCCGGAGGATTGGATTGAGGTGAGCAGGTTGTGGCGAGCTTCGGTGCTCCAACCAGTATCGGTGCGGAGTTCGATTCTCCACTCTTCGTCGCTCTTGGGCTCGATGTGGCGCATCTCGACGCCTCGCCCGAACGAGGCGGCCGAGGGCGGCACCCAGCCATTACCAGCGACGAGAAGCCGCTTTTCACAGCCAAGAGCCCGTTCAACTTCGTCGATGCGGCCGGCTGCGACCATCTGCCCGCGGTAGAGAATTGCGACCGAGTCGACGAGCCTTTCCATCTCGTTCAAGTTGTGACTGCTGACGATGATTGCGACCCCTCTGTCGGCAAGTGAGCGGAGCATTCCTCGGAAAGCGGCCTGTGCGACCGGATCCAGTCCGTTCATCGGCTCGTCGAGAAGGAGAACATCCGGATTGCCAAGAAGGGCTGCTGCGAGGGAAAGTCGCTGTCTCATTCCCTGGCTCATAGCATCGAGTTGAGAGTCGGCCCGGCCGCTCAGGCCGACCAGTGCCAACATGTCGGCGACATTACCCTCTCCTCGCATCGCCACGAGCCGTTCAAGAACCTGTTTTGGAGTCGCACTCCCGCTCCAGTTAACACGCTCTGGCATCAGCCCGATACGGCGCTGATAATCGGACCAACTCGACTTGCGTCGACGCTTGCCAGCGATTCGGATCGCACCACTGCGATGAGGATTCAGTCCAGCGATTGTGTGCATCAGAGTAGTCTTTCCAGAACCGTTCGGTCCGATGAGTCCGAAGATGGTGCCAGCCTCGACTTCCAAGTCGATTGAATGGATGCCTGCACCCGGCCGAAATCGCCACGGACGTCGCTTCATCCTGACCGGATGGCGATAGGTCACCCCCTCGAGTGAGAGCAACGGCCACTTCCCGCCCATAACTGGGGTTTACCGGTTGCGTTCACAAAGGTGGCGACGACCGCCTCCGCAAGCGCGCACCTTTCAGCAGGACCGCCCTCCGCCCACACGAGCGAGATGACCACACTCTCAATTGTGATGATTTGGATAGCCCCGATGGTGGGGCTGTTCGTCTATCAGTGGGGCTCATGGAAGCAGAATCATCCAGAGTCGGAATTCCAAGATTGGCTGCGCGCCGACCCGCACATCGCAGGGCTCCTCGGCGCCCAAGCAGTCCTTTGGATAATTCCATTCGGAATATGGGGAGTTTTCGTAGGATTCACAATTTTTTCACTGGCTGCCGCAACCTATCTCGAAGAGCAGCGCACCGAATGGAAACAGCGAGCCGCACCACGGGCCCTCGCAATCGCCCTGCTCCTCTCGCTCCACCTCGTCGCAGGATTCTCTCCTACGAGTGACCCAGTCGGCGCTACGGAGTGGGGCCAACCGCTGCTCACTGAATCAGAAGGCTCCTCCGCTTGGCCCGCTTCGGCACAGTACACCTGGCTGTTGGGTGATGGCACAATCGTGGTGGTGACCCACATGCAAGCACCCGGGACTCTCAACCCATGGTTTGTCGGAGAGACAGTGAACGGACTTGGGAAGGTGAGTGGGGCGAAGGAGGCCCGGTTTCAGGAGTCGGTGGCGCTGATGGACGACTGGATAGGTCAAGATGCCTTCCGGTTGCAACCCATTCACACCGGCGTTCGGCACGATTACAACGGCCAAAGCCTACTCTACACCCACGACAAAATCTCTCTCGACCTGTTCGGGGCCCGTTCTTCTGGCGAGATGATCACCGTCTTCCGTCCAACTTGGGGCGGGGAAGTTCAGATGCTCAGCGTCATCAAGCCTGGGAGCGGACCATTCGTCGGAAATCCGGGTGCGCAGACCTATGCTCTCGATTGGCTCTCTGCGAATTGAATCGAGAGATCAACCAACATCTGTCGTGAGAGGTTGAAATCGAGGAAAAAGGCTCTCAATCGAACAATGTTTAGGGTGACCTAAACCTTATGTATGGGCCTCGAGTCGGGCGGTTTAGGGCAACCTAAAACAGAGTGGTGCACAATGATGGGAATTTCCCGAATGAAACTGATTTCACTGCTCTTTACCCTGCTTCTGGCGGGCACTGCGCTGTCCGGCTGCATAGGTGGAGATGGAGACGACGAGGGAAAAATCAAAATCGCCTATTCTGTGAAGGATGACTACGACAATGTCGATTCAAATCCACAGGTTTTGGCTGACTTCATCTCCGCACAGACCGGCCTTGAGGTCGAACTCTACGCCATCACCTCTGATGGGATGGCGCTTGAGGCGCTGCGCTTCGGCCACGCTGACATCGCCTTTCTTGACGGTGGCTCAGCTTGGCTCGGCTGGCAGCAGTATGGACTCGACGTGATTGCCGCCGACCAGAAGGAGGACGGCTCAACCTACTATGTCCCCGAAGCGTGGGTCCGCAACGACTCGACAATCCAAACCTTGGATGACTTGGCGGGAGTGGATTCTTGTCACACCGGCTGGCTGAAGTCTGCTGGCATGCTGATGCCGATGGGTTACATGATTGGTGAGGGCATCATCGAAGTCTCGGGCGATGAGAACGAAATCGATTCACTTCGCAGCACCATCGAGAACCACTTCGGTACACCGACCATTCCCGAAAAGGGTGACCCCTACTACGGCTATGATGGCGCGTTTCGCTGCATGACAGAGGGACTCGGAGATGTTGCTTTCGTCAAGGCGACTTCCTACGAAGAGCACTGCGAGTCCAACGACTGGTGCCTCGACCGTAGTGAATACCGCCAATTGGAGCCCTCCTTCGGGCAGGTACCTAGCCACGCCGTGATGGTAAATCCGAGTCATTCAAGCGACGCCAAAATCGCTGCGATCACAGCCGCCCTACTGGCGCTGAACGGCGCTGAGGGCGGCGATGCCATCCTCGAAGGAGTGCTCAACACACCCGGCCTCACCGCTGTGAACAGCCAAGACCACCTCGGCTCGTTTTCGGCGGCGCTCAATCACATTCCTGGGCTTGTGACGGAGTATCAGGGGCAGTACGAGCAGACCTCGTGAGACGAAGGGGGGGAGTCTGGAGCGATGTCCGAATCCACCCCCATCCTGACCCTCTCTCAAGTCTCCATAGGGTTTCCCGGGGAGTTGCCACTGCTCACCGGCATTGACTTCGAGGCCTACGCTGGCGAGGTCATCGGGCTGGTCGGAGTATCGGGAATTGGCAAGACCACCTTTCTCAGAACGCTGGCGGGTCAAGTTCCACTCATGGCAGGGGATGTGGAAATCTTCGGCTTCGACAACATCAGATCCGCTCCGCGCGGCTCAATTGGCTACATACCCCAAAGACTCGGTCTTGTCCACCACCAAACCGTAGGTTACAATGTCCTGATGGGTGCTCTTCCCAGAGCAACTCGCTGGCAGACCCTGCTCTCACTTCCAAGTAGTGAGATGCGAGAGGCGACCCGCGCTGCGATTGCCGCGGTAGACCTTGAAGACAAGATGCTCGAGCCGATTTCCCAACTCTCAGGTGGTCAGCAGCGTCGGGTCGCAGTAGCCCGTTCACTGGTCCAATGCCCGCGCCTGCTACTGGCTGACGAGTGTTTGGGTGAACTCGACATCACGACCACCGAGGTGGTTGCCGAGCAGTTGATCCACCTGGCCCACGAACAGGGGGCCTGCGTGATTCTCGTCGACCACAGCCCGGTGCGACTGAAGGTGCTCTGCGACCGGGTGTTCGAACTGCGGCAGGGAACGATTCGGGAAGATGAGCCAGACCATCTGCGGTTGCCGATGGCCTGAACGGTGAAGGATGAGATGACGGAAGGAGGCTGAAGAATGGCAAATTCGATGGGCGACATCTTGCATCTCTTGCGGAAGCGGCCACGATTAGTAGTCCTGGCCGGGCTCGCAATCTTGGCAGTCCTCACCGCAGAACACCTGCAAATTTCTGGCCCGAGCCTTTCTCGAGGTTGGGAAAACCTGCTCATCATCCTCTCCGAGGCGTGGCCGCCCGACTTCAGCGTCCTCACCAAGCGCGCCTCGTGGGCGAACCCGGCCTGCAACTTTGAGTCTGACATGCTTTGCAGTCCAGCCTTCATCGGTTTGGTGCAAACGCTTGAAATCGCTTTCCTGGCTACCCTTTTCGGTGCCTTGATATCACTTCCACTCGCAACGATGGCAGCCCACAACCTAAGCCCGCTCTGGCTCTCCACAGCGACTCGAAACCTGCTCGCCGGACTGAGAGTCCTGCCCTCACTGATCTGGGCACTTCTCTTCGTCATCGTGGTGGGAATCGGCCCGCTGGCCGGAG
>CAUZJP010000033.1:0-8431 GCA_963580235.1 Candidatus Thalassarchaeaceae archaeon | reverse complement strand
GTGATGGGACACTACTCGCAGTTGCCGGCGACAATCAAAACGAGTACACACGCGAAAATGAGGTGCTGCTCCTCGAGGTCGGAGCCAAACCATACATGCTGGAATCTGGCCGCGACATTGACTCCGACCTCATCGCCTTTGACGAACCTCTAGCCACAGACGAGGGGCGGGTCGCTGATGTCAGCTCGTACGAGATGGACACCGGAGGTGAGATGGAAGGTCTGCTCACTGAAGAGGAGTTGGCGCAACTCTCAGGCGGCAGCACCTCATCCTCTGGCTCTGGGGAACTGCTCGACCTGTTGGAGGCAGAAGTCACTCTGACAGATGATAGTTCCAACGACCAATTCGACATCGCGGCTGGGCTGTTGGACGAGTCGGGAAGAACCAACTTACCACCAGTTGCTGACGCTGGTGAAGACCAAATCGTCGAGGCAGATGCGGACGGTAACGCGGTGATACTACTCGATGGCAGCAGGTCATACGACGAAGATGGCGAGATTGTCGGCCATGAATGGAGGGACCAGTCCAACCGGGTGGTCGGTGAGGCGCCTCAAATCAAGGTGAAACTCGCAAAAGGGAACTACACATTCACATTGACGGTTACGGACAACGACCTCGCCAGCACCTCCGACGCCATCACAGTGCAAGTTCGATGAACGAACTCGCCGATGTAACCCTAGGTATGGATTATCCCTCAAATCAACTTCGGGGTATGCTGTCATCAAGCCAGTCCTTGATTCTGTGGAGTTCATCAAGAACCACTTCGTGACCCATTCTATAGCCATTCCATTCACACGGATTCCCACGCTCTACCATACTCTCGAGTGCCCCCCGGCCCATCAGCACTGGAACCATCGGGTCGTGGACTCCGTGACAGAACAGTATGGCAGTTTTCGAGTTGGCATCGTGGGCCTCATTGTCGTAGGTTTCCGAGAGTACCTCGTAGGCTGAGAGAATCATGATTCCAGCCAGCGTGTGGGGATAGCGAGTACCTACATGGAGGGCCAACGCACCACCTTGGCTGAAACCGGCGAGTACGATTCGGTCGTATGGTATCCCTCGGGCGTGCTCCGCTTCAAGCAGGTCGACAACCAATTCCGCACTATTTCGAATCGTGCGCTCGTCCTCCCGTACCTCTGAATCCCATTCCAAAGTGAGAATGTCGTACCAGGCAGGCATCCTCATTCCCATGTTGATGGTGACCGGTAGGATCGGTGCGTGCGGGAAGACAAAACGAGTGTGAGGCATCTCCATCATCGGAACGATTGGCTCAAAGTCGTCGCCTGAGGCGCCCAGTCCATGCAGCCAAATGACTGTGGAGGTGTGCTCCTCCGTCGCTTCCACGACGACTAGTTCCAGTTCGTAGTCAGCCATTTGGCTCACTCACGACAGTTTTCCCAGTTCTTCTGCGAGAATTGGTAGCGCCTCTTCCCATGTTGATACGATTCCATAATCTGCAATCTTGAAGATTGGAGCCTCGGGATCCTTGTTGATGGCCACGATGTACTTGCTCGTGCGCATCCCAGCGAGGTGCTGGATTGCCCCACTGATTCCGACTGCGATGTAGAGACTCGGATTGACTGTCTTTCCAGTCTGTCCAACCTGCATGCTGTGAGGGATATCCTCCCATGTGTCTACAGCCGCTCGACTTGCGCCGACCGCCGCACCAATCTGGTCGGCGATGGCGTTGAGGTGAGAGAAGTTGGCTGGGTCTCCCATGCCGCGACCACCTGAGATGATGATGTCGGCGTCTGCGACATCGATGCGCTCACTCGCCTTGGCAATCGCCTCCTGTACTGCGATTCGAACATCGCCGCTCTGTTGTACGGTTGCTGTATCGGCACTACCTCCATCACCTGCGGGAGGGAAGGTGTTGGCCCTGAGGGTGAGGACACAGTCGCCACTCACCGAGAGGTCTTGCATCGCCTTGCCTGAGTAAATCGGGTGGGTCACATTCAGCCCGGGAGAAAGCGCAGTCACATCTTGGATGACGGGTATGCCACGCCGCGCTGCGATTCGAGAGCAGACATCTCTGCCTTTTGATGTCGCTGCGCCAATCAGAACACCGCTTCCCGCTGCTGCGTCGAGCGCTTCTGACCAAGCTCCTCCATCGTATGAGGAGAAGCAGTCGCCGGTTACTGAAAGCACTTTTCCGACTCCAAGAATCGTTGCCGCCTCATCGGCGCCGACACCGCCTGGGCAGAGCACGGTCGTGCTCGCTCCGAGGGTTGTTGCTGCACCTACGAGTTGACGGGTGACAGGGTGAAGTTCGCCACTTCTTGATTCTGCGATGATTGTAATATCCATGCTTCCAACTCCTCAGATGACCTTCGCCTCATCCCTCAACAGTCCGACAACCTCGGGTACCGAGTCGGCCCCCTCAAAGGTCTTGCCGGGTGGCTTCTGAGCCGGCGATGCATGACGGACTACGGAGACATTTGTGGTCCCGACTTCGCCGCCGACGAGTTCAATCTGGGCCCGCTTGGCCATCATGATGCCGCGAACATTTGGTCTACGCAACTCAGTCGTCGTCTTGGAGAAGGTGAGGACTGCTGGTGCTGCCACGGTCACCTTCTCACTGCCGGTCGCTGAAGAACGGGTGAATGTCGGGCCGCTGACATCGAAGTCAGTGATCTCGACGATGCAGGGTGCGCCGATTATCTCGGCGACACCCGGACCTGTTGAACCTTGATTGGTGTCGGCCGCCTGCTTTCCGCAGTAGACATACTCAGCGCCTGATGCCTGGACGGCAACTGCCAATGCGGCCTGGACCTGAATCGAGTCGAGGGGCTCCCAGCCATCCTGCCAGACCCGCACCAACTGCTCAACTCCTAGCGCAGCTGCGTCCTTGAGTACCTTATCGGCTCGAGCTGGACCAAGAGTGATGGCGGTGATGCTGCCACCAGCGACCTCCTTGTGCTGCAGCGCAGCCTCGAGGGCATACTCGTCGTAGGGGCTCGTCACCCAACTCGTGATTGCGTCCTCATCCACCTTGTCACCTGAAACCGTGATTCTGGCGGTGGTGTCCGGGACCTGCTTTAGCAGAACTGCAATCTCGACCATCGAAGCGAGCGACCTTCAATCCCTCTATCAAAGTTTAGACAGCGCCGGCGCTCGTCATCAGCAACCCTCACGATTCTCGGGTGAATGCTTGGATGCCAGTGATGTGGCGCCCTAGGATGAGGTTGTGGATGTCGTGGGTCCCCTCGTAGGTCTTGACCGACTCGAGGTTGGCCATGTGGCGCATGATGCAGTACTCATCGAGGATTCCGTTGGCGCCGTGTATGTCTCGGGCCATTCTAGCGATTTCCAGAGCCATGTCGACATTGTTCATCTTGGCGAGGCTGATTTGCTCGGCAATCCAAGTCCCGTCGTCCTTCTTGCGAGCGAGGTCGAGGGCGAGGAGTTGTCCCTTGGTAATCTCACGGAGCATCCATGCCAACTTGTTCTGAACCAGTTGGTAGGAGGCTATCGGATGGTCGAACTGGATTCGGCTGAGGGCGTATTCCTTGGCCGAGTGAAAGCACGCCTGGGCAGCGCCGATTGCGCCCCACGAGATGCCGAAGCGAGCGTTGTTGAGGCAGGAGAACGGCCCCTTGAGTCCTTCTACTCCGGGTAGGATTCGGTCCTTGGGAATCTTGCAGTCCTGAAACACCAACTCGCTTGTGACGCTCGCCTTGAGTGAGTGCTTGCCGGTCATCTCCGGTGCTGAGTATCCGGGATCATCCTTCTCGACGATGAAGCCGCGGATGACGCCGTCCAACTTCGCCCAGACGATGGCGAGGTCTGCGATGGTGCCGTTGGTGATCCACATCTTGGCGCCATTGAGCAGGTAGTGGTCGCCCTTGTCCTCGGCTCGAGTAATCATGTCGCCGGGGTTGCTGCCGTAGTCTGGCTCCGTCAGGCCGAAACAACCGACCAACTCGCCTCGAGTCATGCCGGGCAGATACTTCTGCTTCTGCTCCTCGCTGCCAAAGTCCCAAATCGGATACATCGCAAGTGAACCCTGCACGCTGGCGAATGAGCGGACGCCCGAATCCCCTCGCTCCAACTCCTGACAGATGAGGCCGTACGCCACATAGGAGAGGCCGGGGCATTCGTAGCCAGATAGCGGAGCGCCTAGCACACCCATCTCACCGAGTGCCACTCGCCACTCGTCGGGAAAAACGCCGTCTCGGCAAGCCTGTTCGATGTTGGGGATGACCTCGTCCTCGACCCAGTCCCGAACCATGTCACGGACCATGACCTCCTCTTCGGTCAACTGCGACTCGATGTCGTAGAAGTCGAGTGCCTCGTATGTCACTACGCTCACCTTCTGTTGCTGCGGGCACAAGACTGGCTCATCAATGCTCCGACATCCTCAACGCCGTCTACCCGTTGGTTTTTCCTTCTTCTTTACCGGTCGCCCAGCCTTTCGCTTCTCCATTCGCCGCTCTCTGCGGCCGTCACTCCATTTCTTGTACCTCTTCTGCATCTTCGGACTCATCATGAAGAGGAGTCCGAGCACAGAACCGGGTACGGCTATTATTACAAGAATACCGGCAAGTGATGAGACTAGTTTATCGTCGATTGATTTGAGCGGAGGAGCATATTCAACGATGCGGCCAAATGAGGTGACTCCGAAGCCGGTCTCATCGGTTGTTGTCCAACCACCGATTAGTCGCTCGTGTGCAATCATCGGGTCGGATTTCCCTGCGTCATGGTTGTAGAGCCAAGGATAGGCATACCCCAAGGAGCCATCTCCTTCCATCACATTCCAGTCAACCCAACCAAAAGGCGCGGTTTGGATGAGAATCGTGTCTCCCGTACGAACATGGAATCCGGTGAATTCAACATCAATGTTGACCTGCTTCACGAGAACATAGCTGTCCGAGGCTACCGTCGGATTGAGTTCCACCACCCCAACCGTGCTTCCCTGACCTGCGCCGTAACATCGGTCACGGGCCGGGTGAGGGCAGATGACCGCCCTCCATGTCGTGCCTGCTGAGCCGCTGAGCCACGACACTTGGTGATCTGAGTCGATGATGCCGATTCCGTCACTTTCAGTGGCGAAGACGCAGTGTGAATGCATCTTCTTCAGGCAGGAGATGTCGAGGATTGCACTGCTCTTGGTGTCGTTCAGTGAGAAGAATTCACCGTTGCCGTTGGAGTTCTCTCGGTAGCGGACGATGGAGCCATCGGGAGTCCCGACATAGGCCCAACCACCTGCAGCATCCCAAGCCACGGCGCTGAGAGATTGGCCGAGGAAGAAGGCGGTGGAGCCTGCTACATGAGTGACCGAATGGTCCGAGGTAGCGTAGCGAAGCATGGTACCGGCATCGCCGACGATTAGGGCCGTTTCGCCGCGCGGGTGCCAATCGACATCGGTTAGGTCGTCCTCATCACCGCTGTTCAACTCGATTTCATCATTGACATCCTCTGTTGAAAACCTGAGAGAAAAGCCGTTCGCCCCGACCACAATCACATTCAGTCCGTCGGGAGAGACTGAGAGTTCCTCCAAGCCGAGGTCGAATGTTGCGAGCATCCGTTCGGTGGAGGCTTCGACCGCGGAATTGCCTTCCGCCGCAACCGTCCATGGCACGAGCAGGAAAAGTATGGTGACCAACGCCACGCGCCTCAGCATGGTGCGGCCAAACGACTCGCCGGTTTATCCTTCACCCTTCATATTCCTCAATGATTCCTGTGCTCAACTCGCTCTTCCCGAGGGGCCCACTAAAGGGAAAGGCGAAGCGTTAGGTTCAACCGATGCCGCCTCGCGCCCACGCTCATGGAGACCTTTGAAGTCAAGCGGGGTATGGTCAAGAGCGTGTCAGCGGATGGAGGCTTGGCGAAGCTCGCCGGACAGTACTTCGATGATGTTTCAGAGAGCGATGAGAATGCCTTCGAAGCATCATTTGGGATTCTGTCCAACATCTCCGCACACTACGACGAGAAGGGGAAACTGACCGTCGATGTTGTGCAGATGAAAGGTTCCGACTTGGAGGATTTCCTCTCCACCGATGGCGGCCGTGAACAGGCTTTGGAGTCACGCCGCCGCTGGAGCGGTTTTCTCGATGAGGCAACTGGGTACAACCCGAAGCAACGAGGCGACAAGGCGAAGGAGAGCACGAAGAAGGCCGCCAAGGCAAAGTCAGCCATCAGTCAGACTCGACATCTGATGACGATGACCGATGTCGATGAAGAGACCGCAGAAGAGGCGGAGGCTCTAATCACCGAGATTGAAGAGGCCCTTGAGAGAGGAGACAACACTCGCGCTGCGAGCCGCGGCCAAAAGTTGGGCAAGTTGTTCGGGTAGGGATTGAATGGAAGCGGACGACCTCTCTACTCTCTCGCCAGAGAACCAAGAGCGCGTCAACGCAATGATGGCGGGCGTCGAAGAGGTCGTCGGAATCGGCCATCTCGTCAACTGCCTAAACGAATCTACCTCACACGCCGGCGACGGCGTCCTGCGCGCATATGTCGGCTTCGAGCCGAGCGGCAAGGCTCACATCGGCTGGAAGATAATCTCGCAGACCCTGCGAAACCTGTTGGACAACGGCGTCAATGTCCTCATTTTCATGGCCGACTGGCACGCCTGGGTGAACGACAAGTTCGGCGGCGACATGGAGAAGATCCAGACCACCGGGCGCTACACGGAAGAGGTCTTCCGCGCCCTTCTTGGGAAGCCCGAGGAAGGGGATGGAGCGGGGCAGTTGCGTTTCCTGTATGCGAGTGAGTTGATGGATTCGGGCGACTACTGGGCACGGGTCCTACGATGTTCCAAGAACATGAGCCTTGATCGCGTCCGACGGACATTCAGCATCATGGGAAGAGCCGAGGACTCCTCCGACGGCGACCTCTCCAAGTTCTTCTATCCTGCAATGCAGGCGGCTGACATATTCGAGATGGAAATCGACATCGCACTTGGTGGCATGGACCAGCGCAAGGCGCACATGTACATGCGAAGGGTTGCTGACCGCCACGGTTGGATGAAAGCGACCTGCGTCCACACTCCGATTCTCTCGGGACTGAAGGCGGCTGGTGCCCGAATGGAATCCTTCGACCACAAGATGAGCAAGTCAGACCCCGGTGGGGCGCTTCTGCTGCACGACGACAACGCCACACTTCGAAAGAAGATGAGAAAGGCCTTCCTCGACCCTACTTCCCCGAACTCCCCGGTCTACGAGATTATCGAGAGTATCGTGCTTCCCGAGTTGGACGAACTGAAGATTACTCCCAAACCGGAGTATGGTGAGCCCTCCACATGGAGCGACCTCGCCGCCCTCAAAGCGGCTGTGGAGGCGGGCGAAGTACACCCGATGGACCTCAAATTCGGAGTCGCCGATGCGCTCTCAGAAACGCTCGCACCACTGGCCGCTCACTTCGCTGAGAAACCGGAGTTGTTGGATGCGGTCAACGAGATCACCAACAGTTGAGTTGGTTAACACTCACTTACACTGCGGCGAGGATTTATTTCGAATAACACCCGTAGGCCCCCAATTGGGGGGGATTGCTCCTCATGCCGTGGTAGAGTTCTAAGAGTATGTCAATACCGCAGAACCTGTGAGTAACATGGCTGAGGTAGGCATAGATGACATCGCGATTCATTTTCCGAAACTCTACTTCGACATGAGGGACTTCGCAGAGATGCGGGGTGCAGACTTCGGAAAGTTGAACAAAGGTCTCGGCTTGACAGCGATGTCAATTCCAGACAGGCACGAAGACACCGCCACGATGGGTGCAAACGCGGTCACCCGACTTCTCGACCGCAATGGCATTGACCCCAGCAAGATCGGCAGGATGTACCTCGGTACCGAGTCTGCTCTCGATGGTTCCAAGCCGACCGCCACCTATATTCTCGACATGCTTGAGCAACGTTACTCCAAGCAGTATGGTAAGGACTGCTTCCGCAACTGCGATGTTGTGGACATGACCTTCGCCTGCATCGGTGCTGTAGACGCACTTCACAACACCCTAGACTGGGTTGCCAGAGGTGGCGAAGAAGAGGACCGGTTAGGAATTGTCGTCTTCAGTGACAACGCCAAGTACGACCTTGAGTCGAGTGGTGAGTACACACAAGGTGCCGGTGGAGGCGCTCTACTCGTTCGGCACGACCCCCGACTCATCTCCATTCCAGACCGCTGGGGCGTATCGACAACACCGGTTCACGACTTCTTCAAACCGCGCAGAGAAGTCTCGATTAAGTCCGTAATCACTCATGTTCTGCAACTGGCGAGGGAAACCGGTCACAATGTCAAGGAAGGGTTGGCTGACCGGATGGTCAAACACCTGCCAGAATCAACTGTGCGCAGGCTCGGTATTTTCTCCCATGGAGAGGAGATGGTCTCTGTGCACCGAGATGAGCCGATTTTCGATGGAGCGTTCTCCAATCGCTGTTACCAAGAGGCTGTCAAGACCGCCTTCCTCGACTTCCAGCGGCGAGCCAAGAAGC
>CAUZJP010000032.1:0-8500 GCA_963580235.1 Candidatus Thalassarchaeaceae archaeon | reverse complement strand
CCAGTCCTATCAGATTCAACAGGCAAGCACCCATTCCAGCGAACAGGAGACTCTTCTCCAAAGGACTCCAATCGCTCAACTTCTGCCTGACAGGAGAATAATTCGATTCCAACAGGAACCAAACCGACATAGGAACGCCAAAGATTCCGAGCAGGATGTAAATATCTCCTTTAGGGTAGAAGATGGCAAGTTGTGCAATCACCACAATGAACATCATCAATCGAGGAGTCAATCTCCGCTTGTCTTCATCGCTCATCTGGCTCCACCCCTTCGAATGTGCAGACGAAGATGTCAACGCAGTCCTGCTGGAAGGCTTTCCCTCGGAGACGAAAACGGGCACCAAAAGCCCCACCAAGACAATCCAGAAGGCCGTTTGGAAGTGGATGATGGGTGAGACGAATAATGAATCTATGTCCGCCGAAAATAGGCCGGCATCCTCGCTGACCTCCACCAGCACAGCCCAAACAACCCACGGGAGCAGGGAGAAGATAGTACGGTCTTCACATGGAATACCCCGCTTCCTCAGCAGTGCACCCAGGCTGATTATGAAGCCAATCAAGAGTACACTGTAAGCGATTGTGTCAACCACATTGTAATTCGAATCGCCACCGCCCTCTCCGATGATTGGCTGGAAGATGTTGGTGTCAATTAGGTCCCAGAGATACCACGAATCGGCCAACATTCCGAGGAAATAAGCGATTCCCGGTAGTGCCAAGCCGATTCCGATGACCGCGAATGCGTACAACTCGATTTGATCGAACTTGTCGTCCGGCAGAGCTTCGGAAGGCATATCCACCGTGTCAGCCGTATCGTCGTCGCCGCCCATTGGGGGTCCGAGTAAAGACTCACGGATGAGTTTCACTCTTCTTCGCCATGCTCGTGGCCGTCGTGGTCATGGCCCTCATGGTCGTGCCCGTCGCCCTCAAGTTCGCCGACCTCGCGTACGGGGTGAACATCGCGGAAGATGATGGTCTGGACGCCAACACTGTCGCGCAGGGAACGGAGAAGCTGGAACTTTGCCATGCCCCACGACTGGTCGTAGCCGAGGTACTCAGGGATTGTGATGGTGACATCATCACCGTCGAACTCGACCTCGAAGTCATCTGAGCCGGTGATCATCTTGAGTAGGGTCTCGACCTGCTCAATCCTATCCTCGACGACCTTGGTGATGCAGTAGTTGTAGCGGAGGGTCTTGCCAGCGAGTGCGTGGTTGAAGTCGATTCGGGCGCGGCCGGCGCGGAACATCACAAGAGTGCCCTTTCGACCACCGATTTCGACGGGCCCGCCAACCTGCAGGTTGTCGGGGTCGCGAACTTGCCGGGCCAACTGCTGAGGTCCGAGCATCTCGACGGCGTTCGAGTCTCTCTCGCCGTACGCCTTCTCTGGAGGGATGTCGACCTCGTAGTCCTTCTCAGCCTCGGCCTCAGCTAGGCTCTCTTCGAAGCCATCGATAAAATTGCCTTCGCCGACGGTGGCGCAGAGCGGCTCGTAAGTCCGGCTCTCTTCATGCTGGTCGTGCTTCTTCGCGGTCTCTTCTCGGGTGGTCTCGATGAGTTCGTCGTTGTCAGCGTTGAACAGGTCGTAGTCGACATACACAATAGTTCCAGTATCCATAATGCATCACTCCGCCCCTATGGGGCGAGCCGGCGACCGGCTCTCCCTTTATCAGTGAGACGGTTTTATTCAGCGTCCGTTTTCAGGGTACGGAAGGAGATTAGGGCATTCCCAAATCCAGCGAGCACGATGATGCTCCAACCAAGCCAAACGAGGTGGCTTCCCTGCAATTCGTAGACAGTCAATCTGACTCTGTCAAGAGAGTCCGGTCCGCCGAGCATCGATTCGTTACCCAACTCCTGGGTCTGAGACCAATCGAAAATGAAGATGACATCGCCGGTCAGTCGGGTGGTGCGGTCAACTTCGCTGCGAGGGAAGGAGCCCCAACCATCGAAGCGTAACATACCCGGCTCGACCACATCGATCAGTTCGCCACTCCCTGCATCCCTTACTTCGATGCTAGCGCCAAGAAATCCATCACCGACCTTGAAGCGCTCCTCGAATTCCGGTGAACCGTCATCCATCAGCACCCATTCGGTGAAGGTCAACTCAAGGCCACCGTGCGAAATCTCCTCTCCGAGCGGCAGTACGACCTGATGATTCGGTGAGGTTCGGTCGATGAGAGTCGTCGTGAACAGGTGTCCGACGAGCAGCAGCAAGATGCCGAAATGGGCAGTGTGAGCAAGAGCGCTCCTCGCCCCGGCGGCGGACCACCTGTTCCGAACCCGCAAGCCGTTCTTCCCCGCCAAACGAGCAATCGATGGAATCGCCACCATCAACATTGGCAACAGCAGCCAGACAATTGTTCCGCGCGTCACAAATTCGGTAAATTGGTCATCCGCATCCCCGGGCAGCGCGAGGTTGAGGCCTGCCCCGAGCACCAATCCGAGAACCAGTAGGAAAAGTAGCAGTGGGGGTATTCTCGCAGGTGCGACGGTGTCCTTCCAACCGTAGGTGGCCATAGCTGCCGAGATAGCGAGGATTATCGGTGCACCGAGAGTCTCATGAGCCCCGAGTGAGGTGCCGTCAACGCTAGCCAACATGAGCATCCAAGTCAGCAGGAGAAACACTGCCCCAACCACCAAAGGGGTGTACCGTGCAAAGCGCAGTTGGCTCCTACGCAACAGCAATCCGCGCGCTGCATCAGTGAGAGTCTGACTCTCATCTACCTGCTTGACGAGCATCGGCCAAAGGAACAGAAGCAGACCGAGCGCAGCGCTCTGGACATCGATTAGGAAGGCGTACAACGCGCACAGCAGAGTGGCAACTCCAAGGAAGGTCCAGACGGTCCCTTCGCCACTCCGGTCGCTCACCTTAAGAAGCATCAGAAGTGCCACGATGATAGCCACGCTCGGGTCATCAAAATGGGAAAACATGACGAACACTCCAATCAAGGATAGCGCCCTTCCCGGGCTGTCGAGCAACTTGGCCAACCCAACTTGAGGAGGGAACAGGTAGGTGAGAATCGGCAATGTGCAAAGTGCGACGAATGCCCACAATGGAGCCGACTCGACAGGGCTGACCTCGTCGCCGAAGGTGTTGACGAAAATGAAACGGGTGATGGGAACAGCGAGAATGAAACCAAGCGATATGAGCGCCGAGATTCGCCACCTTCGCCGGTCGATCTCGAGGCCGCTAAGTCGAATCATCAACCACGATGCGAGAATGGCGAGCATTGCCGTCAGAATGACCAGATAAGTCGTCACCTCGGTTCCCGCGATGTCAGTCCCCCTCAACTCCATCAGCCGAACAATAGCAGACTGTGGCCTCTCGCTACTCGTCCCATCACCAACAAAGGCGTGGACTGAAGCCCATACCCCGTTGGCGCGGGTGACCATCGTCGCGTGAACTGCGAACCAGCCCGGCAGAACTCCGAGGGCTACCGTCCAGCGGGAGGGGAGCCGGCCGGGGGTGATTCTCAGGTGGAGGAAAAGCACTAGACAGAGCCATGGAAGCAGGGAAGCTGTCTCGACGGGATCCCAAGCCCAATAGCCCCCCCAATCGAGCACCGTGTAGGCCCAGAGTCCGCCCAGACCGATACCGAGAGTTCCGACTGCAAAACCCACTCGAGCGACTGGAGTCGCCCGTTCGCGCAAGAGTTTCTGGGCATCCTCCTCAGGACTGAGAATCGCTGCCAGCGCGTGTAGGGTGACCATGATGCACAGTGAGTAGAATAAGAAGAGAAGCGGTGGATGGATGACCATCAAATCCGTCTGTAGAAGCGGATTCAACTGACTCCTCCAGCCAGCCGTCGCGGGGCGGAAGGGCTCCATCACGAAGGTGATGCTGAGAATCGCCAACACGGCGCCGTGCGAGAGACGCCGGAACAGAACTGATGTCTCCCCCCTACCGCTGGGCCCAAACACCGCCCCGCAGAGTGCCAACAGGGCCGCCCACAACAGAAGCGGTCCTTCGCGGCCCGCCCAAACCGCACTGATTCGATAACCGAGCGGCATTTCGCCGCCACCGTTGAGGCGTACCAACTCGTAGCTGATATCGTCGCTCATGAAGAGGTATGTCAAGGCCACGAATGGTGCCATCTGAAAGGCCGCCAGCAGCGTAGGAAGCCACCGGTCAAGGTCATCGGAGAGCTCTTTCCAGGGAGTGAACATTCCGGCGATGGAGGCGGCGAGAGCGAGCCCTAGTAACCATTCCATCTGAGCTGACCTCGTGAACGATTCAACCTACCAGCCGTAGTGCTTAGCCCGACTGTAACCGAAAGCGAGCATCGCCGGGACAACCCGCTTGAAGTAGAGACTCGGGCGCCTGACCATCAGTCTGAAGATGACCTTCGCCTTGCCAGAGGCCCCCATCTCGTTCATCTCCTCAGGGAAGCAGCGTCCCATCACCGAGAGGTCTTCGTCGGTCAGATTGTAGAGCGCCGTCTTACCGCGCAGAATCTTGTGATAGGGAGGAAACTCCGCCTTCCAAAGTGCTGGATAGGCCGCCAATCGGTCTGCCGAAACATCGCCTGCCGCTATCGCCGCCTCCGCAGTCTCTGCCGCATAGACCGCCGACTTGAGTGCTAGATGGGAGCCGCCCTCAAAGAGTGGAGAGGTAAAGCCGGCCGCATCGCCGACCAGCATCAGACCATCCGCGTGAGTGACCTCATGGGGACCCGAAATGGGAATTGTACCACCGAATCCACGAACTGACTTACCATCTTCACGCCATGGAGGATTTGTCATCTTCAACTCTTTGAACTCGGTATCCTCAATGAATTGGTCGAGGTCGCGGACCGCTCCCTTCTTGTCTTCCGTGACGAGCCCGACATTTGCTCTGCCATCGCACTTTGGAATCATCCAGAGGTAGCCCTTCTTGGCGTATTTCGGCCAGATGTAGAAGTCGAGATATCCATCTGTCGGAACATCGTGCATCTCGTATTGCATGCCGGCGATCACCTTGGGTCGAGGGTTGAGTTTCAGCAGACGGGAACAGACTCCGGCTACCCCTGAAGCATCTATGACGACCTTCGCTTCGATGGGGAACTGCTCGCCCTTTCCGATGCAACGCCAACCGACGAACCTACCGTCCTCCTCCATCCGTTCCATGGCTTGCAATTTATGCGACAGGTGAACAGCGGCACCCGCCCTCTCTGCCTCACTCGCCAACCACTGCTCAAAGAGGTGTTTCTCCAGCACGAATCCGGGTTCAGTCAACTTCTTGGCCGTGCCGTCTGGGAAGAGGACTCGAATGCCGTGGACCTCCAGCGAAATTACGTCTTGAGGGAGGTCCAACTCCAAGTTGGCGACCGCGAGTTCTGAGATACACTCGCCGCAGTGGACTGGAGTTCCAATTTCCGGGTGATCCTCGATTACAATCGTCGAAAGGCCGCGGCGGGCGGCGTGGATGGCAGCAGCGCCGCCGCCCGGGCCAGCACCAATCACGAGCACGTCGCAGTGAGTGGTCTCCTCGCCCATGATTCCATGAGGGGAGGAATGCGCCTCATCAATGAGTCGGTAACGCCCATAGGGCGTAGCCCTCGCAATTTCATAGGAGAACCTCTTGTGCGGCTCGTGGGCTGGAGCAATCTCAGGCAATTTTTGGACTCGCTCGATGAGTCGGGAGAGTTGTTGCGAATTTCACGACCGGTCGATGTCGAGTTGGAGGCAGGTTGCATCGCAGACCGCATCGTCAAGATGGGCGGCAGGGCATTGCTGTTTGAGCAGCCGAGATTGCCTGACGGCAGCATATCTGAAATACCGCTGGCGATGAATCTGTTTGGAACCCCCGAACGGGTGAAGATGGCCCTCGGTGTCGACGAGTATTCGGAAATAGGCAAGCGACTGGTTGGCCTGATGAAGCCGGATGTGGCAGCAATGGCCGGCAGGCCTTGGAAGGGAATCCCACTTGCCAAGCAGGCTCTGAAGATGGCTCCGAAGCGAGTCAAGAAGGCGGCCTGCCAAGAGGTGCTCGTTGAGAATCCTGACCTGACGAAACTGCCGATACCCAGAACTTGGCCACTCGACGCAGGGCATACGATGACCCTGCCATTGGTGGTCACCAAGGATGTGGCGACGGGGGAGCAGAACCTCGGAATGTACCGAGCCCAAGTGTATGGGCCGACCGAGTGTGGACTCCACTGGCAAATGCACAAGCATGGCGCTGACCACGCTGATGCCCACCGACACCACGATGAAAATGCGAGTGGTGAAAATAATGAGATTCGAATACCGGTTGCGATTTGTCTGGGTGGTCCACCGGAACTGATCTTCAGCGCCATCTCCCCACTGCCCGACAATCTCTCGGAGTACATGTTCGCCTCATTCCTGTCCAACAGTCGACTACCTATCGTTAAGGCGAAGACACAGGACCTATGGGTTCCAGCCGAGGCTGATGTCGTCATCGAGGGATATACGGTACCCGGTGAAACAAGGACTGAGGGGCCGTTCGGGGACCATTTCGGAATCTACAGCTTGGAGGGCGAGTACCCGGTTCTGCATGTGACGGCGATTACCCACAGAGAGGAGCCTGTCGTTCCAATGACCATTGTCGGACTGCCACCGATGGAGGATGGCTACATCGGCGAGGCGATTGCTGACGCCTTCCTGCCCGTGCTCAACTTCCAACACCGTGATGTCGTCGACATGTATGTGCCGCTCCAAACCGGCTTCCACAACCTAGCAATCGTGGCTGCCAAACAGCGCTACCCTCGACAGGCGCGCAAGACCTGCCTCGGACTTTTCGGGGCTGGCCAACTGATGTTCACCAAGGTCTCAGTCGCAGTGGATGCGAACCATCCGGTCAAGGACCTACACGCCTTCCTCGACACCGTTCACCAGAGGGTGGACCCGGCGCACGACCTCATCGTGCTTCCAGGAATGGTGGCCGACACTCTCGAGAGCACCGCACCGTGGGAGAACATCCACGACAAGTTGCTAATCGACGCCACCACGCTTCCCGATGCCGACCCTAGACAGGGTGGACCCGGGCTTCCCAAGGGTACCTCCGGCCAAATCACTCCCGATTGGAGGCGAGGGGAGGCAGAGGCGCCGGGAGTAGAGGTCGATTTCGTCGCCAAGGTAAGGGGACTCCCCGAGGTCAGCGACACGCTGTTGCTGCGACCTTCGATGTTGGTCGTGACGACGAAGATTGATGACAGGCCCGACCCGCGGACGGGAATGATGGCGATTCAAGACCCGGCCACCTGGGCGATTCAAGTCGAGGCGAGTCGGGCTCAGCGGCAACGAGTATTCCAATTGATGAATTCAATTTGGCAATTAGAAGGTTCCGAGAACTTGAGATGGCTGTTCATCACCGACGACGATGTCAAGTTGCACTCCGCTGGAGTCAATAAGCGTCTGCTCTGGCAACTGTTCGTGCGATTCGATGTCGGGCGAGACCTCCACTTCGACACCGACAAAAAGCGGGTCGCCTGGGATGCGACCGCACCGGTTCCTCATCCGGGTAGGGAAGCACTCGCCGCAGCGGGTCAACCGATCTCCGCCCTCGACCCGTTGCTTCCAATTCGAAGTTGGCCAGCCATCACGATTCACGACCCGGCAATCATCACAAGAATCCAAAACCAAGCAGGAAGGGACGGATATGAGCAGCGCACTTGGGCGCCGAATGTCACGAGGTGGTAAATTGGGCACAAAAGAAATTATGCAATTCATCAAGATAGAACACACACTGTTCTCTCTACCCTTCGTCCTCATCGGATTCTGGCTTGCCCACCGTGAGTTTGGCTCTGAGCAGTTGGACCTACTCTGGATACTCGTTGCGGCAGTCGGGGCCAGAGGCTTGGCCATGGCACTGAACCGCATCATTGACCGTGACATCGATGCGGAGAACCCGCGCACCGCGAATCGACACCTGCCTTCAGGCACGATGTCGATGCAAACTGCATGGACACTCTCCGCGGTATTTCTGGTAATGCTCCTTGGCGGCGCTTGGATGCTGAATGAGGTGGCCCTGTTGATGGCATGGCTCCCCGTACTGGTGTTCGTCATCTACCCCTACACGAAGCGCCTGACTTGGTTGTGCCACTTCTGGCTGGGCCTCTGCCTCGCCCTAGCACCTGCGGGGGCGTGGCTGGGGGTGGCAGCGGACACTCATGGGTGGGCAGCAATCACAGAACATCTATGGTATCCAGAGGTTTTCTTCATCTCGCTCGGAATCACATTCTGGATTGCAGCATTTGACATCAACTACGCTCGAATGGATGTCGAAAGTGACCGCGCGAACGGCATCCACTCATTTCCAGTGAAGTTCAGCGAGGATGCCACGACCCGGACCTCGGTCCAACTCACACTCCTGTGGTTCGCCTGCTTCGCCATCTCCAATCCCATGGACGAAATCTGGTTCCTCGCTGCAGCAGGGCTGATGGCCATACTGAACATAGCCGTGATTATAGCGCGGGAACGGTTGGTTGATTTCCAAACCACTCTCTTCCGGATATCGATGGTGACCGGGTGGGTCCTCTTGACGGCATTTGCAGGAGAAC
>CAUZJP010000031.1:0-8504 GCA_963580235.1 Candidatus Thalassarchaeaceae archaeon | reverse complement strand
TTTGGGACAATTGGCAACTTGGTGCGGAGAACAGAATAGCGACGACGGCTGCAAACGAGGTTGCTGACCATCCTGGCACTCGGATCAACCCGTTGGTCGTCGTCGGCCCTGCCGGTTCAGGCAAGAGCCACCTCTTGTGGGCGCTTGGCCACACACTTTGGAACCAGTCTCCCGAGATGGAGGTGCGCCTCATTTCCGGCGGCTCCTTCCCCGGCTCACTTGTAGAGGGGTGGGATTCGGCACTGCAAGGGTGCAAGGCGCTGATAATCGACGACCTGCAACTCATTTCGGTCGACGCGCAAGCCTCACACGCACTCGGAATAATGGTTGATCTCTGCCTCAACCTCGGGGTGCAGGTGGTCTTGTCCGCCGACCAAGAAGTCGCAACTTCCGGCTCACTCGATCGCTCACTCGGCTCCGCGGTCACGGTGAATCTTGGGCTTCCCGAGCCGGACACACTCCTACTCCACCTCCGCAACCGTGCCCTCCGTCGCGGCCTCGCACTCTCTGACGAGCAGTTGCAGGCGGTTGCTGCCCACGCAGGGGCTGATTGGCGGCGGGCGGCGGCAGGATTTGAGTCGGTGTCGCTCGCAATCGAGGCGGGTGCAGAGCCACTCGGAGTCGATGATGTCCGCCTGATTCTCTCCGGCGAGGAACTGCCGATGCGTGGCTCTGACGGCTTGGTAGCGTGGGATTCGGAGCAGACGGGGCAGAGAATCGTACGGGAAGTGCTTGACCATGTTCTGCCGCGCGAGGCGCAGCCCAACATCGACATAGTTTCTGAATTGGAATCGAGAGTTGACGAATACCAGCCACCAGAATTGATTCCTGACGATTCAGCAGACGCTGTGGATGCCTTGCTCGCCCGCCATTTGGGAAGGGAGAGGAGTGCATTGGAGGAGGCGAGGGAGAGAATCAACCGAGCTGATGAACCGACCATCCTTGAGGTTCCGAGGCCGGATGTCCCCCGTGTCGACATGATGAGCGACTCCTTCCTCGACCGACTTGAGACCCGTCTGCGTAGCCACCAGGACGAACTCCTAGGGTTGGAGACGGAGATGGAATTGATTGCCCACGGCATCGACGGGGCGGAGCCCGAGAATCTGGTCGAGATGGCTGACCGGATGCTCGAGATTGAGCGCCGCCTCTCTCGGATTTCACGATTGGATGCGGGTGAACAGATGATGCCCCGTCGCAAGCCGAAGCGACCCTACGAGCCTGCACCACTAGACGAATTCACTCCCGAGGGTGAGTGGGACATCGACGAGGATTCAGTGCAGGCTGGTGACCTCATAGGTGAGCCAGAAGCGGTGATTCGTCCGATTCCGATTCTGATCCCCATCCTAACCGAAGAGGAGTGATTGTTCAGGCCCACAAGGACAGACTCAGAAGTCTCCCCCAATCATAGTTTTATTTTCTCCACTCATAACCTTAGATGTAACAAGGAAAGTTACTTTAATTTCCACACTCTCAGAGATGTCATGTCTCTTGAGGTATTGTAGATGGAGGAAATGTTGCATAAGTTGCACATTTCTCCCTATCCACCCGAAGAGGAGATTGCGAATGCCCTCACCCATGGGCTGGGCGTCATCCTTGCGGGAGTGGGTTTTTATTTCCTCTTGATTGAGGCGAATCTGACAGGCGATCCGTGGAAACTATGGTCGAGCGTGGCGTTCGGCCTGTGCATGATTACTTGCTACCTCTTCTCTACCCTGTATCATGCCTCTACCAATCTTAAATTCAAGCATCAGATGAGAATTGCAGATCACATTGGAATTTATCTGCTGATTGCTGGCTCCTATACCCCCTTCGTCCTAGTGAGCCTGCATGGTTGGATCGGTTGGACTTACTTTGTTATCATATGGGGTTGCGCTGTGGTTGGGATTACCCTCAGAATCGTGAATATACGCGTTCCCAACTATGTCTCAGCTGGACCTTATCTCATCATGGGGTGGCTGGCCGTCATTGGAATCAAACCGCTGTTTGACTCTATGGGATGGGATGGTTTGGGCCTAGTTCTACTCGGCGGTATTTTCTACTCAATCGGGGTTGGATTCTACTTGTGGGAGAGGGTCCCATTCAACCATGCCATCTGGCATCTGTTCGTGCTCGCTGGAAGTATCACCCATTACTTCGCAATATTGTTCGAGGTCATCCCTCATTGAATTCCATCCTCACGAAAGTCGCATGGGTACCCAAGCAACAGACCACAAGGCCCACCAGTGAAAGAACGGCTCTAGTTGGTTCGGAAACCACGTTCGGCGTGCAAATCCGCCTTGAGATGAAATCGGATAGTTTCACCGTCGATGAGGATCGCCTCGGGGTGGTCAACACCGGGGCAGATTGCCTTGGTCTTCCGCCAGGAACGGTCGCTGACCATGTTCTCTCGCCAAAATGGGAATGCCGAGCATTGAGCCGGCTTCTTCTCGTAGATGCGACAGGTTTTGTCATCATTCAGGTAGATGCATTTTCCGTCCTCGGGGTTCGACTCCAAGACCCAGCGGCCGTCATGGGTGCGGCGACAGTCATTGGCGAGCCATTCCGCTGTCGGAATGCCATGATGAGCTGCGATTCTGTCAGCATCCTCCTCAGAGAGATAGACGAGTCCATCCGGCTGGTCACAGCACTTTCCGCAGTTGGGGAGACAGGTGAAATTGACGCCTGAGCCCCACCACTCATCGCCCAGATCGCGGTACATCCTCTCATAGCGCGCCATGCCGTTCGATTGGCCGATTCATTGCGTCGGCTTGAACCCGTCGCGCTGTGTGAAGTTCGATGGGTGGATTATTCTCACCTACTGAACTATCGTGCGTCGGCCTTATACCGACGCCCAACTTCGTGAGATTCCGGAATGCAGTGGGGCTGAAAATGACAGACGATGAACCACTAGAAACAATCTTTGAAATCACTGAGGGTCATCTAGACACTGGAATGCGCGGTATTCCCGTCGGAACCTGCCGGACTTCCTTCGTCGACCCCTACAAGGGCGTTCACTATGTGGGATATCCAATCACCGACCTCGCTGACATGGATCCCGAGGACATCATTTTCCTGCTCTACGAAAAACGGCTCCCCAATCGGCAGGAGGCACGTGACTTTCGTCTTGAGTTGCGGTCACGAGCCGAGGACATGCCTACCGGTGCTCTGCGCGTGCTGGAGGCGATGACTCCGGGTTCAGGCCATCCGATGGATTGGCTGTCGGTCGGAATTCAAGCGCTTGGGATGGCCGACACTACCGGCGATGTGCGTTCTGATGGCCTCAACCTGATTGCCCGCATGCCCGAATTGATGGCTACAATCTTCAGACTCCGCGGAGGGAGAGGGCTCCCTGGTGTGGCGAGTGAGCCGGAACGGGGGATGGTCGAGAACTTCGTCCATCTTTTGGGTACTGAAGAGGGAGATGTGGAGCGGATGGTCCGCGTACTCAGAACATTCCTGATTCTTCACATGGACCACGGCGGAGGAAATTTGTCAACCTTCTCGGGGAAGGCGGTTGCAAGTGGGCGCGCCAGTCTCTACGCATCGATGGCGAGCGCCATGAACGCCCTCTCCGGACCGCTTCACGGCAGGGCGAACCAAGCCTGCTTGGAATTCGTCCAACGAATCGGCACGGATGACCCAGCGGAGGTTGAGAAGTTCGTACGGGGTGAGTTGGCTGCAAAGCGACCGGTGTACGGTTTCGGCCACGCGGTACTGAGAGCAGAAGACCCACGGGCTGCGGCCCAAATCGCATTGGGTGAGGAGGTTTGCCCGGATGACCCGAGTTTCCGCACTGTTAGGACTCTTCGCGAAGTCGCACCCAGAGTGCTTGGCGAGAACCCGAAAATCAGCAATCCATATGCAAACGTCGATGTCGCTTCAGGCTCGCTTCTATACGCGGTGGGATTCCACAAACCGGAGTATTTCACCACCTTCTTCGGGTGGTCGAGAGTCGTCGGAATCAGTGCCCAAATCAGGGACGAGCGGAACTCCCGCGGTGGTAGAGGTGTGCCAATCTATCGGCCGAAGTACATCGGGCGAGACCAACCACTGCGACGTCTAGACTGAGGTCTCTAGTCAGTCGGTCCTTCCAGCACCGCGGTGGCCAACTATTCGGGGCACTTCCCAAGGAATTGAGTTCGGGGCAGAGTCAGCACACAGTTCATCGAGGCTGCGACCCCACTGCCATCTCTTGCGCCAGCCGTCGAGGAGTTCCTTCCTGCCGCTGTCGTCGAGTTCGTGCCATCTCGGAACATCCTTTGTGAATTCCGCGATTTTCTCGTTGGCAGAGGTTCCACTCAGGTCCGAGAGTTGGGCTGAGTTGTCATGGTTTAGTGGCTGGGTTGCCGGCCGCGCCCAGCGCGCACCTCCACACGGTAAATCGATGATTTCGGGTGAGGTGCTGTCTGTGATCGCTGTCAGCCCAGCGCCGAGCAGTTTGCTCTCAATCGTCGTCGGCGCCGGCCAGACAAACGCTGGAAACCCCTTCCTCGTGCGAGTGAGCCTCTCGAGCCCTTTTCCTTCGAGGCCGACCGTGGTACCAGTGACAAGTCGACGAGACGATCCGTGCAGATACTGAGACGCGCACGGAATCATCGGAGCCCCCCAACTTTGGTGCTTGCGCATCAGGCGGGGCAACGAATTTGCGATGAACGAAGGCGCCGCAACCGCCTTCTTCAGGCGACTGGGCCCCCATTCGCGGAGATAGGGCATCAGCCGAGCACGGGGATATGGAAAATCAACCATCTTAGCCGCTTTGAGGAAGCGAGGGTCGAAGGAATAGAAGACTACGGAAGTCGAGGGTAGTTCGAATTGAGCGACCGCTTCGTGGACAAGGTCGAGCATCTTCGCCAAGTGGTTCACTCGTTTGGTTCCGGCAAACCATCCGCCACCCTTCCCACTACTCGGATGAGGGCTCTTCAACTCGATGCAGACGCACTTCCCCTCATGCTGCCAGGGTTCTGTGAACTCAGACTTCGCAAGTAGGGCGGAGAAGGTGTCGGAGTACTCCTTCAGTTCGCTGGCCGAGTAGTTTTCGACATAGCAACCCCGTGCGAATGAGTCGTCGTGGTGGAGCATCAGCTCATCGTCAGTGGTTAGGCGAAGGTCGAGTTCGACACCGTCGAGATGGGTGATACCGTGAATATGGGCAGTGAGAGAATTCTCGCGCGGTTGCTCCCATGACATTCTCTCGCCCAAGGTGCGCTCTCGTAGCCTCCTTTTCAATTCCGACCCTGCAACGGTTGCACTATGCAAGGCTGATAGCCCGCCCGCTACTTCGTGAAGATGATGGCTGTAGATGGAATAGACAAGAATATGTTCAGCGAAAGGCGGAATGTGCGCGGCTATTGCATATACGATTGGGGGAAGTCCGCGTTTGAGACCAGTGTCACAACGGCTATTCTGCCCGCTTGGTTCGCCTATCTCTTCCTCGAGGCGAACGGGATTTCAGTCAGCACGATGTTCGGCGAGATGACCTCTGACACCTTCTGGGCTTGGTCGGTTACCGGCGGAGCGTTGCTGGTGGCGATTGTCAGCCCTGCTTTCGGAGTCATTGCCGACAGAACAAAAATCAAGATGAAGATGCTGCGGATCCTCACTTATCTCGGTGCTGGTGCAACCCTCATGCTGGCGCTCGCACCGCTCTTTCCAGTCTCGTTTCAATGGGTCTGGCTGTTCATCATGTTCCTGTTCGCGAATGTTGGACTGAATGGTGCTGGCGTCTTCTACAATTCGTTACTACCTCACCAAGGTGATGAAACGGAAATGGATGCGATTTCCAACAAGGCGTACGCTTACGGTTACCTCGGTGGGGGGATTTTGCTGGTCATCCACCTCGGCCTTGTGATGGGGGTCTCAGGTGAATGGGTGATACCGTTCTGCATGGCGACATCGGGTCTCTGGTGGTATGGCTTCGCACTCTGGACCTTCGCAACGGTGGAGGAACCTGAGATTGAGAATCCAGTCGATGGGTTGCAGTTCGGTTCCGCCACAAGGTTGGCTATCAGCGAACTGAAGACGACCATAGGAAATTGGCGCTCCTTCAAGACACTCTTCCTCTACATGGTGGCCTACTTCTTCTTCATCGACGGAATCAACAGTGTGACGGCGCTTGCCGGTGTGTATGGGATCGCCGTTCTCGGTCTATCGATAATGGAATTGATAATGACCATCGTGGTGATTCAGTTCATCGCCTTCCCTGCTGCCTTCGCATTCACTTGGTTGGCCGAGAAGACCTCGACCAAGAGCGCATTGACGGTTTCACTCGTCGCTTGGTGTCTCGTCGTCGTCGGGGCGCTCTCCTTCGCGCCATTGGAATTGGCCGAGCATGAGGAGTACGATTTCCAGTTCGACTGGTCCGAGGACCACTACAACATGACGATGCTCGATGTCGATGCTCTAGGCGACGGCGATGATGACAAGACGTTCGAGGCGACTTGGGGACACTTCTTCCCAGTCGATGCCGAGACGCCGGGCAATGCAACTTCATCCGAAGTTTATGATTTCGTCTCTGTGGCCAATCTCGGAGATACACGGTTCAGTGCCTCGGTTTCGGGTGGACCTAACGATGGCGCGACCGGTTTGGGGGTCGACCATCCCACAAGCCTTGGTGACGGCAAGTTGGATTGGGTGGGGAGTGCAGCAAGGGAGCATGTCTGGGCGCCATTGGGACTCACGGTAATGATTCAATTCCTGCTACTCGGCTGCATGGCCGGTCTCCTCCTAGGTGGTTCTCAAGGGCTGGCGCGCAGCCTGTTTGCGAAGATGATCCCGGAGACACAGAGTACGGAGTTCTTCGGCTTCTTCGGATTCTTTGGCAAGGTGGCGGCACTCATCGGACCGATGATGTACGCGATTTTGTCAACCATCTATGACAGCAGGGTCGCTGTTGCTAGTCTGGCGATCCTCATCGTCATCGGTACGATTCTGATGCGCTTCGTAGACATCGAAGATGGAATTGCCGTTGCCGAAGCCGCCGATGCCGCGAAGAGAGCCGGCACAAGTGATGTTGCCGATGACGCTGCAACCGCTGAAAATTGAGAACCTGAACAGTGAGGACGCCTGAAAGTCGCAGAACTGTCGCGAGTTGAATCAAGGCAGCAATCTGTCGAAGAGCAGGGCTACTTCAAACAAAATCAGCATCGGTCCGGCAACGAGGAACATAGAGAGTGGGTCCGGTGGAGAGAGAGTAGCACCGACGACAAATCCAGCGAAATAGAGATGGCGACGGTAGGTGGTGAGGTCCTCTCGCTTGACAAGACCTCCCTTGAGGGCGACGAGGGTGACGAGTGGGACTTGGAATCCCACAACTGCGCCAAGACTGAGTCCTGCGATGAAGCCGATCCATGCAGAGAGTTGCCAGGTTGTGGTGGCACCTATTGAGGCTGCATCGGCGTGCAGGTACTCGAGCAGAAGCGGTAACAGGAAATGGATGACATAGACCAGACCAGCAGCTGCCAAGGCGAGCCCGGCTACAACCGTCAGCACCGCTTTTGCTAATCCGGGTATCGCAGGGATGTCCACCTCACCCATTCTGGCCCGCACCTCTTCGTTGCGAGATACAGCGAGTGTCGCTTCAACGCTGATTGCAATCGCCACGAAAGCGATTGCAAGGTGTGCGGCGAGACGCAGTTGGAGGATGACGATTTCCAGCGGTTGGAGGATGACGATTGAGACCTCATCCGGCACCAACTGTTCCTGACCGACAATCCAAGTCAGCGCTCTGCCGGCGAGTGGATATCCCACAGCCATACCGACGAAAAACAGGACGGCCCACCTACGAATACGAGTTCTCACAAGTTCGGAGAGCGAGTTGATTAGTTCCCCCTGCGGAGAGACCAACAGAGACTCTAGGTCTCGGGTGAGGCGATCAGTCCCGGACACGGTCATCGGAGTCGGCGAGCGAACGCTCAAACATCATGTTGGCGCTTGACACCGCCGCTCAGCGGCGGGGCAATAATGGGAGTGCGGGCAACTTCTTGCCACCCTTCTTCGGTGGTGGATTCGGCACAGTGGGAAGTCGGCGTGGCCCAGGGGGTTGCGTAGTCGGTGGCGGTTGGGACACCACGCGAGGTTCCTGAGAGGTTGCGGCGGCTATCGGCTCCACTGAAGGCGCTCCATTCGGTGGCGGCGGTGGCGTCTCGGTGAATTCAATCGGCCTGTCAAACAGAGTCCAACACTCCTGTTGGAGGTTATACTCAGCCGCATCAGGAAGTGCCTGCGGCCGAACCGGCATGCTACCCGAGGCGGCATCCCGCGGAGCTGTGGGACGGAGGTATTCGCTTTCTATTCCGGAGGTCGGAGGGATAACCGGGGTCGCAATGATGGTGACTGGCTCAGGCTCAGGTTCGGGCTCAGGTTCAGGTTCAGGCTCGGTCGCTGCGGGTTCGGATTTCTGTTCAGAGGCAGAAGTTGGAGTGTCATCGAGCCAATCATCCCCATCCAACCAGTCGTCAGCATACCCAGAACCACTTGAATCGGAATCATCCCCAGCCTCGTCAGTAGCCTCAGCAACTGCCGATTCG
>CAUZJP010000030.1:0-8544 GCA_963580235.1 Candidatus Thalassarchaeaceae archaeon | reverse complement strand
CACCCCCACGGACTGGAGATAGGTTCCCTCCAGAGATTCCTGCGTGAATCCGATGAGCGCAAGATGACCTCTTTCCTACGCCGTAACTTCTCTGGGGTTTCCATGCGCGCAGCGCGTGACATCCTCGCTCGGGCGGAAATTGACGAAGCGCGCCGGCCTACCACGGTGAAGGCGGAGGAGGCCCAAGGGCTGCTGGCGGCCTTCCGCCAAGTTCGAATCATGCCGCCACCAACCGACTGTCTCTCACCAATCGAGGACCTGCTCATCAAGAAGGGGCTCTCAAAGGCGATTGACTCCCGCTTCGTCTCAACCATCACTCGCTCGCCCACGGTTGCCTCCGGTAATCCGTTCCAAGTCGAGGTCGGACTCATCTTCGGCATCGACATGCCGGTCGACGGCCCGGTCGAAGTGCTCCGCTTCGCCAACCGAGTCCCTCTCATGTACCAACAGGGCGGCTGCCTGCTGACCAAGGCGATCGAGAGCGTCGACTGGAAGAAGTATGGACTCGACCATCCCGGAGGTAGGGGGATACCGAAGGGGCCGGCGGCAATTCTCGTCCATCTTGCAAGCACCAATGTCCAGTTCACCAGCGAGGCGAAGGAGGCGGTCTCCGACAATGATGAGGTGCTTGGCGAATTCCGGCTCGCACTCCAGGAGGTAGGGCGAGGTCTTCGGAGCCACAAGCGTAAGAGCAAGCAGCGAGAGAAGGCGAAGGAGAAGTTCGAACTGGTCAATGTGATTCTGCCGGCAATCAGTGTGAAGGTGAGCGCCATTCTCGATCGAGAAGAACCACCACTCGCGCCTGTGATTTCCAACATCATGAACGCGGTATTCCTAGATGAGGCAACAGAATGGGATCCCGCCGAGAAGGTCATCCGCTGTTCCTTTCGGATGTTCAACTACACCGCTCGCCCCCGGCAATACACCCTACTCGCCACCTGGCCCGAGAAGGAGGGAATCGAAATCGTCGACGAGTCGCGCGAGGGGAAGCGCGAGGCTAAGGGGCTCAGAAAGTGGAAGATGGATATCCTGCCACCCGGCGAGAATGTCACCGTCTCATTCGCCTTGGATGGGCTGTCAAAGGGTGATTGGACCGAATTTGAGGTCTTCTTCCGTGGAGCCGGAGACATCATCGGCGCCACGAAACTGGATGAGAAACTACTCGAGGAGATTCGCCGGGAGGAAGAGGCGGGGATTGAGAGGCAAGACCTTCTGTCCAAGGATGATGATGAATTTACCACAGGTGAGTTGGATGCGGTTGCGCCCGAACCGGCTGATACTTCAGTGGTTGCACAATCACCGGATGAAGAGCCACGAGCAGATGGGGGCGCAGATGCCGAAACTGCTCCGAGAGAGACAAGTGAAGTGGCGGGCCAGAGCAACCTCAACGACTGGGGGGCGGATGAATGAGCGACGGAAAGACAACTGATGATGTCGTCGAATCGTTGCATGGCGTCGCCCAAGAGATGCACGACCGGATGTTGAAGGGGACCGCCCCGACGATGACCCTCCCGGTTCGCACCAAGAAGAACATCGAGTTCGACAAGCGACTCGGAGTCTACAAGTATGGCAAGAAACGCACAGTGAGAGATGCTACCTCCCTACGCTCAGCACGGCAGTTGCTACGTGCGCTCCACATAATCGAATTCATCGAGGAGATGATCGACGCTGGAAAGTCCTCCACTCTGAGAGAGATGTACTACATCTCCGAGGGTTGGGGCCACGGAAAGTTCGGAAGCCAGAACGAGAGCAACAATTTAGCTGAGGATTTAGAAATCGTGACCAAATGCATGCGCGAGGACTTCAAACTCCGACCTGAGGAGGATGGTTCTCGGATGATTGGAAACATGACCATCAACGAGCGAAACCGGCGCGGAGAGTGGATGAGAATCAACGCCCGCGACGATGTCGGCGACTCCGGCTACGGGGTTCCCTACAATGTTGAATCTGAAAAATTGGAATTGGTCGAGCATGATGTCGACTTCATAATGGCAATCGAAACCGGTGGAATGTTCGACCGACTGGTCGAAAACGGCTTCGACGAGGACTTCCGCGCCGGACTGCTCCATCTGAAAGGACAACCCGCCCGCTCCACCAGACGGATTCTCAAGCGAATGAACGAGGAGTGGAATCTGCCGATCGTGGTCTTCCTCGACGGTGACCCGTGGTCGTTCCGAATCTTTGCGAGCATCGCTTATGGCGCCATCAAGACCGCACACATCTCCGAATACCTAGCCACCCCTTCTGCCACCTACCTCGGAATCACCGCCGACGACATCCTCGCTTACGACCTTCCCTCCGATGACCTCTCGAACAAGGATGTTGAAGCACTGAAAGCCGAACTGACAGACCCGAGGTTTGCCGACGGTTGGTGGCAGCAGCAGATCAAGATGATGTTAGACACCGGCAAAAAGGCTGAGCAGCAGTCGCTGGCCAAGTATGGCCTCGACTATGTCACAGACACCTACCTTCCTGAGAAGTTAGCCGACCTTGGACTGAGTTGACCCGACTTTTTCGCGTGTTGCGGGCGCGCAGGCGAGCACGGGCGGTAACAAGGTGAAATATTGCCATTTTTGAGGTGAATGGGCTTCGGTGGTGCGGTTGGATGGGGGAGTAGTCGGATAATAAATGTGCTATTCCATAGCGTAATATGAAGTAGTATAGGTGTGGCGGTGGGAAACATGGCACAAGGAACTGTCAAGTGGTTCAACCAAGTGAAGGGATTCGGATTTATCGAACAAGAGGGCGGAGACGACCTCTTTGTTCACAAGTCCCAAGTTGAGGGAACCATAAGAGATGGCGACACCGTCGAGTTCGAGGTTGGCGAAGGGCCCAAGGGACCTAACGCAGTCAACGTTCGAAAGGTCGACGAGTGAAACCCCAGCCCATCGGGGCTTAGAGCGATTCGCCACTCAAAAGTAGGCGGTAGGAGCGTATGCTATGTCCTGCGCTTGTTCGCCTGTGAAATCAGTACACACCATGCATAGTGAATCACTCGACTTTGCTAACTGTGGATACTAAATAGGGACGGTTGGCCGGTGAAAATCATGACGGGCGTGAGTTTCTTTGACCTCGGCGTTCCAGCCCCATTGGTTCACATCCTGCAACAGCAGGGAATCAGCGAACCCTTCGAGGTTCAGATGGAATCGATTCCCGATGCGATGTTGGGCAGAGATGTCTGCTGCCGCGCCCCTACCGGCTCGGGTAAGACGCTCGCATTCGGCCTTCCGCTTCTGACTCGCTGTGTGCGGGCAGACCCCTATCTCCCAACCTCACTCGTCCTCACTCCCACGCGAGAGTTGGCCGAGCAGATCTGCAAGGTTCTCACACCGCTGGCGCATGAGATGGATTTGGATGTCGTGGCCGTCTATGGAGGGACCTCCTACTCACGACAGACTCGCCCACTGAAGCGGGGAGTCGATGTCGTAGTCGCCTGCCCGGGTCGATTGTTGGATTTGATGGACAATGGTGCACTGAGTTTGGAGAATGTCGACATCGTGGTCATCGATGAAGCCGATCGAATGGCTGACATGGGCTTCATGGAGCCAGTCTGCCAGATATTGGACAACTGTTCGCGCGAGCGCCAAACAATTCTCTACAGCGCAACCCTCGATGATGAAGTGGCTGACTTGGTGAAGAACTACCAACACCAGCCCGTGACCATTGAGATTGGGCCGAAGGAAATCGGCATGGAGAACATGAACCACCTATTCTGGTTGATGAAGAACTCGATGAAGTCTGAAATCGCCGGTGAGGCGATTCGCAAGAATGGACGCAGCATCGTATTCTGCAGAACAAGAGCTGGTGTTGACCGAGTCAGTGACGAGTTGGAAGACATCGGATTGAGTGTGGCAACACTCCACGGTGGCCTCTCTCAGCGCCAAAGGGACGGGGCGATGAACCGCTTCACCAAGGGGAATTGCATCGCTCTTGTCGCAACAGATGTCGCCGCACGAGGAATTGATGTCGAGGGCGTTCAAATCGTGATTCACTACGACCCTCCAGAGAATGGCAAGGCGTACAAGCACCGAAGTGGTCGAACTGCGCGCGCCGGTGCGGTGGGAAATGTCATCTCGCTAGTCCAAAAACCACAGAAGAAGGCGTACAGCCGAATGCAGAGAGAGGTCGGTATCAACTGCCAATTCACACCACCAAACTTCTCCGACCTGCCGGATAGCGACTTCGTCTTCACTCCTGAGTCCCGCCCTCGCAGGAACGGCCGGCAAGAGTCCCGAAACGGCGGATACAACAACCGTGGACGCTCCCAAAACAATTCAAGAGGCAGGTCAAACGGTCGTAATAGCCGAAATGGTCGCTCAAACGGGCGTAATAACCGAAATGATCGCTCAAACGGTCGAAGAGAAGGAAACCAGTCCGGTGATGGTCGGAATCACGGCGGCCACTACGGGGGCAGGTCACAAGGCGGTCGAAGTGGGGGTGGTCGCTCCAACGGTCCTTCCCAAGGGCGCTCCTCCTGGCATTCCAACAGTGGTGGGGGCCGCTCAAATGGTGGTGGCCGCTCAAACGGTCGTTCAAACGACCGCTCGAATGGAAACCGAAAGTCCAACTCTTACAGTGACAAGCGGAAGGGTGGCCGTGATGGCGCCCCCCGAGGTCAGAGTCGGCAGGGTAAGCGGGGCAAGAAGTTCTACAAGAAGAAGAATTACTCTCGCAACTGAGAGTGTTGTTTGACTGACGGCTCAATCTTCTCTATCGCCGAGCGCAACCCACCAGGGCAGGTCCGACGGTTTTCCGGCGACTATCACTCGCCCGCCAGTATCGGCGATTTGGTAGAGCATCCTCTCTCTAACCTCGTCGATGATCGCTTCGGCATCCGGTATCTCCAGACGCAAGTTCTGGCTCCATGCATCGAGGTCAACCGGTCTGCGTGGTTGTTCGAGAATCGTGTGGACCAGATTTCGCTCCTCATACTCAGGAAAGTTCTCGTCGACCGCCGATGAGACACGGCTCATCACCTGCTGATGGAGGGCGATGAGGGCGTCCCGCTGAGCGTCTAGTTGCTCCAATGTCTCGTTCAGTTGGCTGACCAACTCCATCGCCTCAGGCACCGATACCTTCCGGCGGCCAGCGATTTTATCGGCGATTGGAATCGCCTTCTCGGGCAATTTGGAGGAGAGTCTTACCGGACCACCCGGAGGGAGCGCCCGGTGTTCGCAGCGGAACAGGTCGGGGCCGAGGTCGAGGCTGATCGAGAAGGATTGTTGGACCGAGTAGATTTTCTTCGGGGGCCCACCCTTGTCACTCTTCACTATCTCGGATTGGACAAAACCCGCCTCCTCAAGCACCTTCAGGTGTTTCATCACAGCCTGCTGGCTGACATCGAGGTGTTGCGACAGTTGCAATGGGTAGTGTGGCTCCCGCACTAGCATCTCCAGAATCTGCCGACGAGTGCTGTTTTCGAGGATGGAAAGCGCCGTGCCAAAGTCGACCACACTACTCAACTCAGGGTTGTCTACCGAGTCGCCCTGTAAAAACCCAACCGCTCTATATCAGCGCATCTCATCGAGTGTGACTACTGTGGAGTTCAGCATCGCCTTGTCTGCGGCATACGCAATCAGGTGGCTGTTCATCGAGTCGGAGAGTTCAGTCGTCGAAAGTGAATGGGGCTCCCCTCGCACGACTTTGACAAAATCCGCCACAAGCCTGAGGTCACCCCCGCCATGCATGTCCTCGCCCTCACCAATTGTCCAGATTTCCTCAGCCCACTCTCCGCCATCGGTTGCAGCGGGTCTGCGAATCACAATTCTCCCGGAAATCATGTCCCCCTCGATTTCACCTTTTGTCCCAGTGATCTGGAGGCGGCGGGTCGCTCTTGCTGAATTGGTCACCATGTCGTGGGTGGCGACGCAGCCGTCAGCGAACTCGACTATGACTGACTGACGGTCGGCGACATCGTTGTCACATCTCCAAACGCAGCGGCTGTAGTCTGATGATTCGAGGTGCGCTCGCCTCGACTCTGCATCGGGCTCAGCACCGCCTGCCTCGTAGGTCGCCTCGCCGGAGAACGCGTAGAAGGGCCACCAGTCATTGTTGAGGTGGTGGCGAAGTGCGGAATACTGGCAATCTCGCTCAATTTCACAATCGTGACAATGGGTTCCTGCCCCCTCCGGAGCATTTTGCTCGGTGAAGAAATGGCAGCCCCCAAATGAGGCGACCTGGGTCGGCTCGGTACCCGACTTGAACCAGCACAACAAGTCTAGATCATGGCAACACTTTGCGAGCAGCATCGGATTTACTTCTCGGCGATTCCACTTCCCCCTCACAAATCCGACTGCCATGTGGTGATAGGAGACATTCTCAGTCGAATGGATGTGCATTATCTCGCCGATTTCACCCGCCGCTATTCTCTCTTTGATTGCGACATAGAATGGGGCATGTCGAAGAACATGGCAGATGACCACCTTCCGCCCGGTCCGAACGGCCGCCGCGGCCAACGCACGCAGCTCTGCCACATTCTTCGCTATCGGCTTCTCCAACAAGACATCATATCCAGCTTCCAATAGCGGAATCGTGGTCTCGACATGAATTTCGTCCATCGTTCCGTTGATGGCGACATCGGCGAACTTGGGTGCCGCTGCTAACTCCGCAGCACTCGAAAAGCAGCGCTCGGCTGAAATCCCCCACTTCAGCGCGTAGCGAGCCAACCTCTCGGGGTTCGGCTCGGCTAGGCCGACCACCTGCAATTCATCTGGATGGTCGTCGGAATACGAGGCGTAGCCTACCGACCTGTGACCTAATCCGACGAGTACCGCAGTGAGAGCTGACAGTCCAATCCCCGTCTGCGAAAGGCCACTCTCACTATTCATACCCACGCAAGTTGGGAAGTCTGTGAATGAGTGGGGGGACCGACGCGGGCGCGCAACCGTCAAAGGGGGGTGGGTTGGAGCCACAGACGATGATGAAGAAGTGGTTCATGCGTCAGTATTGGCGGCTACAACAATCCCAGACCTTCATATCGATGGGTTTCTGGTGTACCACGCTCACACTGCTCATCTGGCCGTATGTATCGTGGCGCTTCCAGGGTCAGGCGACTCCACTCGGCATTCCGATGACCTACTGGGGTCTCGCCACCATCGCTTTCGGGGTCCTCGCCATCGTTCTCATGGTCGGTTACATCTACGACCAATTCCTCTCTCTTTGGAAGGAGCAGCGCACCGTCGACACCGAGCGCAATCCGTTTGGAACCTACGCCATGATTCCCGCCAACATCGTACAGGTGGGCATGCTCAACCGACTACTGCGCGACAACTCCCCAGACGACAAGCAGGTGCAGGATACCTGTAACTGGATTGATCAGTGGTTGGCATGGAACGCTGAACAGGAGGTATGGGCACGGGGTCAACAGTTTTGGGATGATGAATTTGAGAATCCAGTTCCGGACCTGTTCTTCCTACCTGAAGGAGCAGTCGATGATGCTCGCAGGCGTGGGAAGGACCTCGACTGAGAGCATCCTTTCCGGAAGGTTCGCCCTCAACCTTCGTCCCAGTCCTTCCACTTCTCACCAGTTTCATCGGCCTCATCAGAGACCTTCGCAGACTTGCTCTTTGTGGAACTAACTGCTTCGCTCTCCTGCTCACCGGCGAATGAACGGACAACTCGGGAGGTTTGGTCTGGTCGGTCGGAAAAGGGAGGGGGAACTACCTGAGTTTCGGATTGAATCTGGAACTCGATCTTCATCTCGCCAGCCGTCCCTGCTTTTTCTCGTAACTTTGTCAGCGCGTAGACCTGGTCGGTCGTCAAAACCGGTCCACTGCCGGACGGCATATCGATTGAAAGCGAGACTTCACGGCCATCTGCACTCTTCATGGTCACTGTTGGTGGACCGAGGGTTGTCTTAGGTCGGCGGATGTACAGGATACCAGCCACGGGGAGAAGGCAGGCGCCGAGAAGAAGGGCTCCGCACGAGGCCAAGAGGGGATACTGCTGCATCGTCAGTTTGTCGATTTCGTTCTGGTCGATGACATAGATTGAGTGGTTGGATGTTGAACTCAAGGTGAGTTGCCCATTTTCATTCGTTTTAATCCAGCCCAGTGGTTCGAAGGTCGTGCCGTCCTCGAACTTCAATGTCGCCACAGCCGCGATTAAAGATGGCTCAAGCAATTCAACCTCACTTCCCTCGCTGTCGAAGATAGTCAGGGTATCCATTTCCACATCATGTTCAGTCACATTCTGGTAGAACACATACTTGTTGAGACCGACTACTTCGAGGTTCTCACTGCTCGAGGGTTCGAGAACGAGAATATGGTGTTCGTCGGGACGCAGAACATCTTCTATGTCAGGTAGCGAAGTAGCCAGCCCAATCGTGCCCAACAGCAGTGAGACCACACCTACGATGAGCAGCCGTTTGGGCCATGGTGAGCCTGATTGCTCACCATCCCTCGATTGAATCTGCTCATGGAGCAGTGGCGTTTCTGGCGCGGAATCCCCCGTCATCACCACCCCCTACTTCAGCACGGCTTGAAAGTCGAACGGTTCAGCGGAGAGCGATTGGCGTGCCTTACTGATGACTGGGTCAGAACATGT
>CAUZJP010000029.1:0-8688 GCA_963580235.1 Candidatus Thalassarchaeaceae archaeon | reverse complement strand
TTGCTCGTCGATGCGTGGCGAACGAACGCAGTCAATCGGTGCTGAGTCAGATCGGCGACGGCTCTGCGAACATTCGCCTGCCGTCGAGAGAGGTTCTGCGCCTTCACGCTCCAACCTTCATTGTGGCCGACTTCGACCAACTCCATCTCGATGTTTGAGAGTAGAGTTGCGACCTGTGACCAAAAGTCTGGCCGTGGCAGGTCAATCGGTTGGTTGCGCTTCGCCTGCTGTCTCGCTAGGGCGAACAATTGGTTCTCAATCGCTTGTAATTGAGCGCCGCTGACTCGAACTTTGGGGGTACTCTGGCCGCTCAAAATAGACGCCTCCGAAGTTCCTGCAAATCGACATCCTATGAATACTTCAGCGCGTTCAGCCCGACGCGAGAGTTCCTTTACTCCCGATGAATATCCTGTTATACCCAATTCCAGCGTTCTCCACCATTCTCCTCTCAAGTCGCAAAATTTGCATCCATAGGATGCATCACAGGGGGGAACAGGATTCAAACGGTCGCGATTATGTCCACAATGCAAGGAGGCGGTGCCTTGACACGATTTATCCATCAGCGAAGAGCCGCATTTCTCTCGCTTCTGATGTTGCTCACGCTGTTCAGTGCGGCGACTAGCGCCACCACGACTAACTGGTCAGGGCCCTCGAAGGTTCAGGTTCCCAGCGGAGGAGCCAATGTTACAGTGGAGGGTTTCTCCATTCCAGTTGGCGAGACCGTCACCGACGCATGGCTTAGGGTCGGTTCAGACAGCATGACTGACCTTGGCACCGGCAGGCTTTGGGAGGCCGACGCAACTCTCCAGCAGAACTTCAGTTGGGGTCTTTGGAATGGTACGACAGCCAATTTCTTCGACGGCTCGTTGAGTCTCGATGCCAACTACTCCGTCGGTCGAATCAACGACTTCGAAACGCTCACCCGAACTCTCCAGTATTGGGACATGGGCGGTTCCCCCGGTATCTGGGAGGTCGACGACATGTTGGGGCTTCCCGGTGTGGTGAACGGTAGTGGCCGAGAATCGAGTGGTGGACTGATACCAATCGGTGGCGTGAATGGTCGCTACATCGTTGCGACACTGGCCGGCCAAGCCCTTCCCAACGGGGTTCACTCGTGGCTTGAATCACCTGACTTCACCCTGCCTCCCGTCATCAATGAACTGAATCTCTCGTTCAAGCATTGGCAGCACATGTACACTCCATCACTCGGCAACGGCAACGCTGACGGTGCATGGCTCGAGATGTCACTCGACTCTGGCCAGACTTGGCGTTACATGACTCCTGACGGTGGCTACAACAATCGCATCAACGCCGCCGCCCCTGCTCCCAATGGTTCGGGTGGTTCAAACTTCGAGGTCTGGGCTTCGCCTGACGCCACCCGTTGGCAGACTGCAAATTTCAATCTCGACAACGAGCCTGGAATCCTCAACGCAACCCACGCCCGCTTCCGCTTCGTTGTCTGGACCGACGCCAACTCTACAATTCAGCGACCCGGCTGGTTCCTAGACAAGGTCAACCTGACAAATGTCGGAGAGGACCCCGGCAGTTGGTTCCACGGAAATCTGACAGACGAATATGCGAATGGGGCGGAGTCATACCTTCTGCTAGAGGTGGATCTGACAAACGCAAGCGGCCCGATCATGCTGAACTACGCCACCGACTTCGACATGGAAGGAGACATCTACGACAACTTCCGATGGGATTGGATGACTGCCAATTCCACCAATTGGACTCCTTTTTCAGGAAACCTACCCGGAAACGGTGTGCTGATTGGCGGTCAGATGTATGTAGATGACTCGCGCGGCTGGAAGCGGCTCATGCATCCGCTTCCGCAATCGCTCGCCGGCAACTCGGTGGTCTACCTGCGGATTCATGTTGAGACGGACAGTTTCCCGGGTTCGGGTTACGGCGGCTCGTCAATCGACCCACCAGAGGGGGTGTTCATAGACGACGTGGAGGTCATTTCGGGGTTGCCGGGCAACGAGACAGTCCACCTCTCGCTCAACTTCACCGACATCAACGACGGCGGGGCGACCCATGCGGCAATCGGCAGTGCATTCGACGAGTGGCAGCACCTGACGGACATCGGTGTGGACGGTCCCACCTACATCCTCGACTCCTTCGAAGACTCCCCCCTGCTTCCCACCGGGTGGACCATAGACACAGATAGGGGCAACGGTTGGTCATTCCGCGCCCACAACTCATCGTGGAGTTACGGCCCCGATGCCCCGGCTGTCGGCGACAAGTATGCTGGAATCATGTTTGGCAGTGAATACGAGGCTAGGACCTGGACCCATCTGATTTCACCTCCGCTGGAAATCCCGGTGGGCAGTCACGCCCGCCTTTCGTTCGACTCGTTCATCTGTGCGGAGACGGGATGGGACGGCGGAATACTCTCCATTTCGGACGACGAGGGCAGGTCTTGGAGCCCGTACGGTGCCAATGTAATCGACTTCTACGACACCTATCAAACATTCAATCCGTTCAGTGACATCTACAATATGTGGGCCTTCGACGGCTCCAATGCAAAACCAACCTGCGATGGGGCGCGAGGCACCCCCAATGTCAACAAGTCGTGGGTCACCAAGCAGGCGGATGTAAGCCAGTTCGGCGGACAGGCGATTCAACTTCGCTTCTCGTTCTTCACCGACGACCTGCTAGTCTCAGACGGCTGGTATCTCGACAATGTCGGGCTCTATGTCGACTGGTTTGAGGAGTATGGGACTTGGACCAGCGATCCAATCTATCCTGAGGACCTGTTGGGACTCGACGCTATCGAAATCGACGCTGATGTACCCAACGGAACTTGGGTGAAGGCGACGGTTCTCGGCATGATGAATGACGGCAACTCCACAAGTCGCTGGACCAACATGAGCCTCCCTCTGACCCTTTTGGGATTGGAGGGTGACGGGTTGGTCAATGCTACCCAACCAATTCAGATTAGGCTTGAACTAGGAACAACCGTTCCACAACTCTCACCGACGGTCCATGCCCTCTATCTAGGAGCCACTCGGGTCTTGAATCCGAGGAACCTCGAACAAAGCGGCTGGACGGTTGATTCCGCCCTCGTGGTCGATGAGACGAACAGCAATGTCACGAATCCTACTCTCGCTACCCACTACCTGCGCTCCGTTCCCCTGATTCCCACTCATCCAGTCTCCGTCCTCTCGATGTCCGGTGTTGGGGCAGGTGCTCTCATCACGATAAGGGACGAAGCGGGAGCAGTGATCCACACCGGGTCCTTGATCAATCAGACGGTTCAGACCACGACCCCCTTTGCATGGTTTGAGATCGAATTGGCGCTCCTAGCAGGTGGTTGGATTCAGAGTCTCAAAGTCGATGGCATGCGCGGTTCACCTGCAGTCGGAGCTTCGGTCGACATCGGGGGGGATGGTTTGGTCGAATGGCAGTGGCCTGGGCCCACACCTTGGGGTCCACTCGGTTGGCAGACCCAGAGTTGTTGGGAGGGCTACCCCTGCTATCCGGCCTGGCCTGATCCGTCTCGACACGATGGGCCTGGGTGGATTGACAACGGCACTTCGATGCGGCATTCGGAGATCATGCTGAACCCCGATGAAGAGAGGGGTGAAGACCATCGTCTACAGTTCCTGATGCCCACTGGTGCCATTCCTTTGGGCGCCATGTTCCATGTCGAACTATCCTCTTGGGAGACCGCCCCCAATCCGCCCACCAACACGACTCTCACCATGCATGCGGGAGCCACACCGCTGGCGACTTTCAGCAGTGTTAATCCGAGCGGTTGGCTGTACCTCGATGCTACGATGATATCCTCTCTCAATCAGACTCAATGGAGTGTAACCACCAACCAGACTGAGCGTTCGTGGACGAGCTATTCGTTCGAAGTCGACCTCGTTGGTGGTCTTCCATATCACCTGACGGCAGCCGTTGATGTGCTTGCCATAGAGTATCTCTACTCTGAGAATCTCACCAATCTAGGGCCGGTGGTTTCCGCTGTTTTGAACGGGACTACTCCGCAGAACGGCAGCCACATCATTCCGGTCTCGGTGGGCGCTTGGCAGGGTGGTGTTCGACTCTGGGGCGGCGTCGACCACGACTCGCTAATGACTAGCGAACTGGTTTCTGCTCCGGTCATGATGGTGCCGGACCGCCAGAGCATCATCACCACTCACCACAGCCACCTGTTCGACGACTCGCGGATTGCCGAGGTGACCCTGACCATGAGTGACTTGACGGGTACTGTCGTCACCTTCACGGCTACCAACCTCTCGTCCGGTGGCACATTCAGCCAGAACGGTGGTGACGGTCTTGTCTCTCTCGAATTGGCGAGTAATGTTACAGTATCACAAACCGGCATCTCGGTAACTTGGGTTCTGCAGACCGCACACTCTTGGGATGATGTCGACTGGCTTGACCTCTCGGCGGGTTGTAGCGACGCCGACGGCTTGAAGCTCACACCGGGCACAGTCAGAATCGGTGCCGGCTCAAAGGCAGTCGAGAACGACATGGAAATCGATTCATGGGAGGTTCGCAGCCAAGATGGCCGACTCCTCTCCACCCGCGGCGCCCCCTCATATCCCTTCGAGGTTGCGGCAGGATTGTCGGTTGAGGTCAGTGGCACCATCCGCTTCGAGGACTCTCCCGGACTGAGTCCATCCAACGAAGACTTCCAGGTGGCGGTTCTGCTAGAGGTCGCCGATGAGTCATTCCAAACTCAAGCCTTCAGCGGTCCTAACGGCGTTTGGAACGCTACGGTCGCTCTGCCCGAGGCGAGCGGTGAAGTCAATCTGACAGCATGGATCATGCGAGCGGGACCAGCGGGAGTATCACTCAATGGTGCGACTGATGCCACAAAGGACAGGACTCCGGTCACGCTTGTGGTCGACAGCAACGCACCTCTTCTCGGCCAACTTATGGCCAACACTCCGAGTGGCCTCCGCCCAGCCGACAACAATATCTGGCCACAGAATCGACTGCTCCCGATTTCCGTCGAAGTCACCGATGCAGAAGCACTCGGCGGCTATCTCTTCCTCAACTTTTGGCGGGAGGGGATTGACGACTTCAACGGTGACGGAATTGCAGACCCCGAGGAATACTCCGCGGTCAGAGAAGTGACTCCGATGAAGGCGACCGGCACGGTGCGCATAGATTTCCGTGCTATTGACCTGTTCGGAAACGGCGAGAGAAGCCTGGTTTCGATGTTCGTCACGGGGACGGATTTGGCAGGCCATCAGGTAATCGGCGGAGGTGGTCCCGGGCTGGAGTGGGACATGGCGACGATAATGACACAAGAGGATTTGCCGACCAGCCTTTCACTGCCACTCGTGCAACTTGACCGCGCCGGCGTCAACCTTCTTCTCGGAGTAGAGCACACATTCTCCTTCACGCTGATTGATGGCAACGGAATCGGCTCATTGGACAACATTTCAATCAGTATTTCAGGCGATTATCCATCATCGGACATATGGTTCGACCCACTCTCGGAAACGATCTGGACCAACCACAATTCCCCGGTATTCCCAACTAGGCTTCAGATAACCGACCTAGGAGATACAGCCTATCTCGTCGAAGTCTCTTTTCGAATCGGAGTGAATGCCCCGAGCGAGTGGAACACTACTGCACAGGTACCCTCCATCAAGGTGGTTGAGCATGGCCAGAAACTCGAGTTGGCCAGCGAGGCGCTCACTCCCCACGCGTGGACACTTGACCCGAGGTTGGAGTTGGTTCTCGTCTCCGTCGAGGACCTCTCGCCGCCAGGAAGCGACGCGGTGGGTGATACCCTCTACCTGCAGCCAGGTGACCGATTCGAGTTTGAGGCGGCGTTGAGGCACAGTTCGAACGGTGCCGATATCACTCTCGACGGCGATTGGGAGGCCACTCTCCAGATCAACGATGATGAGAACCGGCCTCAAGTGTGGACGGTTCCACTTGAGGGAGGACACAACTTCACGGAGATGGTCGACATGGTGATCAGCAGGTGGGCGGGCGAAGAGGCGAACCTGAGGATTGAGGTGTTGGGAGATGGTCCTTCACACCAGATAACCAGACTCGATATCCGATTGTTATTGGATGACGAGGCGCCTGTGATCGAATTTCCTCAGTCAACCCTCTCATCAATTCAAAGCGACCAGATGACCGCTCAATTGGTGACCGTCATAGTTCATGAGGCGGGCGGAATGGGCGATGAGACCTTGGTCATGCATTGGTCATTCCGAAGATATGGCGTTGAGTTGCTAGGAATGCACGGCAGATCCGAACTTGTGCTCGCCACCCATTCTGGTGAGGATTGGATGTACTCAAGTCGGATTGATTTCGTGGTCGAATACGATTTACTCCGACCTGGCGACGAGTTCGTGGTCTGGGTCGAGGGGAGCGACTTGGCAGGCCATTCGCTAGTAGGTCATGGTAGCGAAGTGGAGCCACGAATGCCGCTGCTGAGAGTCATCTACTTCCATCCGGTGTTGAGTGACATCTCTGTTGAGCCCGATGCACCCATGGTGGACGAGTCGATTCTCGTCGAGGGGCGAGTGACCAATCGCGGTAATGAAATGGGCGAGGTGAAGATTGGCCTGTGGACTTGGCAGAACAGTGGAGACGGTGGTCGATGGGTTGTTCTCAACGAGACCAGCATCACGTTACTACCTCAGCAGCACCAACTGTTCGCATTCGAGTTGGAAGCGTGGAAAACCGGCGACCTGCAGCTCTACATCGCGCTTGACGATGACGAGGAAAACCTAACCAGCGTGCCTGTTGACCGAGTCCGCTCTCCCTCAAACACAGAGGCGTTCCTCGCTTCTCTCACCTCCGCAAGCGCCCTCGGACTGTTACTGCTGGTCCTGGCCATGCTGACCATGGGGGTTCTGCTATGGCGGCGTGAGGAGGAGGATTGGTTCGAAGATGACGAGGAGTACGAGGATTCCGAACGGTCAGAAGAGGAGAGTGAAGCCGACGAGGATGAGAGGGTAGCAGATGAACTGACTCGCGAAGCGCTTGACGTAGACCCGCCGCCTCCACCTTGGGCTCCTGATGAGTGGCCCGAGGGTGCTGGCCCACCTCCTGAAATTCTCACCGAGAGCCTTTCCGTTGATGAGGAAGAGTGACAAACTGAAGCGGCCACCGATGGACATCGCAGGGGTACCCGAGTGGTCAAAGGGGGTGGGCTCAAGATCCACTGCTTAGTGCTTCGCAGGTTCGAATCCTGCCCCCTGCATCACAATCGACACTTTTGAATTCGGATTCTATTTCCCATATCCAACCTTCAATTGTAAAGTTGATTTTCCAATTGAATTTCTCCAACTTTTTATTGGGTTGACTCAGCAATTTTCCAACTTGGCTGTAATGTGCCATCGACAGTCATGTTCAAACCGTAGTTGTGACAGGTTCGCCCTATGGGGCGACGGCAGGAGGAGCCCGAGGGTTTCATCTATCTCGATGAGCCGGAGCCCGAATTACCACCAGAACCCGAATCCGAGCAGGTTGAGGGAGCACCCGACCAAGCCTTGGAGGAGGAGGTGACGAACGAACTCTCACCGGTTGAGAGCGAAATCCGCCGGATGGTGGGGAAAGAAACCCCGTCGGAGGCCGAGGGTCAGTCCCCTCTCTCTCTCACCACCGATGGAGTCCACGACTTCGAGTGGCCGCTGAAGGGAATGGATTGTCCCGACTGCGCGATGAAGGCGACCAACGCCACTCGTAGAGTTCCAGGCGTAGTCCATTGTAACATCAATCCTGCCGATGGCATCGTCCGAGTATCAGTCGATTTGGGGCAGACTGAATTGTCGAAGGCCAATCGAATTCTCTCCAGCATGGGTCACGAACCAGATGTCACTTGGGTCAAATTGCGAGGAGTCACATTGGATGGATTGCGTGACAGACATGCATCCGATAGTCCCGCAATCCGCCGACTTCTATTGTCGGCACCCGGTGTCCTCGATGTTCGATTTGAGGAGAGTGATCTTCTCATTCAACGGCCACTATCATTTCTACCGCATACACGGATTGAGCACGAGAGTTCTTTGGAGCGCATGACCGGTTTGTTCCCGAGTGCGATTCCTGTTTCCCGGCGGGGTATTTCGACCTCCCAGCAGCGTTTAATCGGTGCCTCCATCGCTCTTCTCGTCCTACCTATTGTCATCATCCTGAACATGCTGTCAGCACCCCCACTAGTCGTTGGACTGGTAGGTATCGCAGGAACCGCGGCAGGCGGTTACCGAATGTTCGTCGAGGCTGTCGCGAGCATCCGAAATGCTGTCCTCGGCTTCCAAGTTCTAACCTCTCTTGCGGTCGCCGGCGCTGCCATTCTAGGTTACTGGCCCGAGGCTCTGATGGTCGTGCTATTGGAGTCTGTGAGCGGTCATATGGAGTCCGCCGCGCTCGTGCGCGCCCGAGAGGCGATGCAGGGTGGTCTGGACCGCCTCCCCCGAACCGCCCGCGTATTACCCTCAGGTGACGGCACCCCCACCAGCAACATATCTTCCACTACCTTCAGTACAGGAATTACTCCGATGACTTCCCTCGAGCCGGGTCGTCCCGAGCCTGAGGAGGTTCCAATCGACCTTGTCAACTTAGGTGATTTTGTAGAGGTGAGAAGTGGGGAATTGATTCCAGTTGATGGAATCATCGTCGAAGGTGCTGGCCAAATTGACCGTGCTCCCATGACCGGTGAGAGCATCCCGATCCGATTGCAGGTCGGCGATCAGGTGGAAGCGG
>CAUZJP010000028.1:0-8705 GCA_963580235.1 Candidatus Thalassarchaeaceae archaeon | reverse complement strand
TTCGCTGCATGGCCAGGATAACCTCTCTTCAATCCCGCTGAATCGGACCTTCAAGATTGATTCACTTGCGCCGATGGTAATCGACCAGAACATCAGGCGCTACGACCATCTTGAACCCTCTCTGACCCAACAGATCAGGATAGAGGTCTACGACCGTCCGATTCTCCCCGAATCATTGAGTCTGATGCTCTGGCGAAGTTGGCTCGACGACCTCGACTTCAATGGCAAACCAAATGCCTCAGAGTTCCACGCCTTCCCACTGGCTGCTCCATCGAACATCACCCAAGCGCAAGGAAACTACACCTTCACTCTCGACGATACCGACGGTAGACTGAGTGGAGGTATCGTCGCAGGGTATGTTACCGGCTCAGACGCTGCTGGCAACGCCATTACAAGAGGTGGCGGCGCCGGTATTGACCTGCAGTTGTTCACCTACCAGTTAGCGGTGGACCTACCAGCCTCAATCCCAGGTGAGGGGGGCTTTTTCGATGGAGTGCACAGTTGGCTACATCCAGCGAGCGCATATGAAATCAGCATCCCATTCAACGAACCGAACGGCATATCCGATCTCAACGAAGTGCGCTTCCAGTTGGCTAGCAACTCTGTCTTGGACCCCCTAGGGGTCATTTGGAATGCCACGACAAATCGGTGTAACGCGACGAGCAGCAATTTGCTCGTCGAGAGTTGCAACATCCGCTCTCGCTCTGGCGAGTTGACGCCGTTCTCAGCCGACTTGGAGTTGCGCATGGAGTTCACCCTTGATTGGGCGGTCCCATTGGAAGGTGAGTTGCGGCGCGCTCCCGCGTTGGCAATCGTCGACCGTGCCGAGCGTGAGGTTTGGCTCGAATTACCGCAGCTCAGATGGCGCTTCTCACCAAACCTTGAGATTGTCGCAGACGAGGTTCTTCTTGAGGTCGATTCAGGCACCTTCGACGGACAAAATGCTTGGGTTCCACCAAACGCAGGCATGAATATCAGTGGGCGTGTCGCCTTCCTCGAGACGGGTGAATCTCCCACATTGCAGTTTGATGTCTCAATCCTACTCAACGGAGAGCGTCGAATCACTGAAACCTTCGACGGCTACTTCCTCGCCCACCTGAATGCCCCTGAGGAGTCGCGCAGCCACGCCATGTCCTTCGAGTTGACAGGCCTACCTCCTGAGGCTAACGACGCGACAGACCCAGCAGCAACTCTGTTCTGGATTGTCGTCGATGGAAATGCTCCCCGGCCAGTGGGGGTTGAAGAGCCTCGCGAGGGCTCCGTCATACCAATCTACCAACTTTCAGAGTTATCGATTGAACTTGTTCTTTCAGAACAGGAACAATTGGCTAATGGTTCTCTCAAGTTGAGGTACAAGGTCGTTCGCGCCTCTCAGCCAAATGCAGCGGCCCTCATCGAAGGTGAAGTTCCGTTGAATCTGCACGGTAGCCCTGTTGGTCAATCCATCCAAGTGTCTGCAATTCTCGACATTGCCAGCAGACTACCCGAAGACGCCTACAAAGAGCGCCTCCAACTAGCTATTTGGGTGGCCGGTTCGGACATGGCGGGCAACGGTATGCTCAGCAACCATCCGTTCAACAGCCCTCAGACTCCTTTCGCTTCATGGGACATCGAGCAATTGACATCAGAAATCACCATCACGAAGGTTACCTACTCACGAACCGGCGAAGTCAGCGTCGGTCAAACGACGATGGTTACCATCGAGTTGAGGAACACTGGCCATGCAGCCGGGACAGCCTCTCTCCTGATCTATGAGATTGGAGAGGATGGCGAAAATCGTTCACTCACCCCCGTCCCGATATCGGTGATTGTGAAACTAGGCGAGAGGACCACCTACGACATCGATTGGATTCCAGAGGATGCCGGTGACAGGTGGGTGGTGGTTTCAAGCCAATCGGGGGCGGTCGAGGGTGATAAGGTCAAAGTGATTGGCTCCGCTGGAGACGACCCACTCGGCTCGATGTTTGAGGATGTTCCAATGTCTTGGATTGTCATCTTGGCAGTCTTGGTGCTGGTTTTGACCGCAGTTGTCTCCGTCGCCCTGCGCACTGGCGGCTCGACAGAGTCATCACTTGACGGAACTGACGATTGGGAAGATGATGACGGTTGGACGACTCAGGATCAGGAAGAGGACGAACCCGAGCCATATGGCCATTCCACTGTGGTCGCAGCACAGCACTACGACCAACAGGCTGCCCAACAGCAAGGCTACGCCCAACCCCAAGGCTATCCGCAGCAGCCAGGTCAGCAGCAGTCGCCATATTCACAGCCTGAGATGGACCAAGCGCAGTATCAGCAGTACTACCAGCAGCAAGGGCAACAACCACCCCAATAGTGTGTTGCAAAATTCCCACTAACGCTCGGATCACCGGGCTTGTTTCGGTGTGGTATTGGTGTTTTTCTCGTCCGGCGCATTCTTAGCCGAGGAGCCGGCCCTTCACCCTGCGAGGGAGCAGGAGGGCTGCTGACAGTGTACGACACTGAGGAAAGTCCCCTCTCCGCATTGCAGGTGGTCCGTCACAAGACGGGAGCCCGGGAGGGCTGGCCCTGCTTCAGAAACGAACCGGCGCGGTCGTGTACAGTGAACCCGAGAGGGCGAGGTTGTCCGCTGCTGGCTGAGACGAGCAACCACACCGGTGCAAGTCCAAACAGTTCCGTTGACCCAGCAAGGCGAGGAACGGGTAGGACGCAGAGTTGAATGCAGCTAACCGAAAGGCGAACAGAAAGGGGCTTACTCCCTGCTCCCTCGCACCTCAACCAAAGAGGTCGCCGATGTTTGGAATGTCTTCGTAGCCGGCGCTGTTTGCTGGCTGCTCCACGGCCTGTTCAGCGGGTTGTTCAGCGGGTTGTTCAGCGGGTTGCTCAGCAGTTGGCGGTGGGGCGAAGTTCGCCGCAACCGGCTGCGACATGGGCTGATTAGTTCTCATCTCCCTCTCGACTTCGAAAGTTGACAGTGCGGTAGGGTCAGCCCACGGGCGATCCGAAGGTGGTCGTCGTGTCTGGCGTACGATTGCTATCAGAATCGTAACTATCAACACTAGGAAGAACACTGCCATTAGCACTTGGACCATCTGGGAGGCGATCCATCCTTCTGAAGCGACTTCATTGTTCGAGTTACCAGCCCCCACCTCCGGCTCATCAGTCGTCTCATCGGGCCTCTCCTCAATCACTGGAGATGCGGCTGGCTCTTCAGGCCAGGTCACCGCCAAGTCCTTCCTTGCCCACACGGAGGTTCCCATCGCCTCCAACCGAATCTCAACTCCATGCATTCCGTCGTACGGACCTATCTCGAAGGACTCGGTACCATTGCTCAGGTTCTCATGCCATACACCATCGACCAGAAGTCGAGTGATGCAACTGCTCTCGCAACTGTGTTCGATTTGGATTTCTGCAGGTTCGTCGAATGATTGTGGCAGCCTCAGAATCGTGTATTCCAAGAACAACTTGGGGCAGCCCCTGATCGAACCTGGGATTGTGACACACTCGTCAGCGTCATCCATCCGCCCGTCACCGTCGGTGTCACGCTGGGCAGCTGAACAGCCCCGTTCGTCCGGCTCTTGGGCAAACATCGTGAGAGGACATTCATCGAGCGCGTCAGAGACCCCGTCTAGGTCCCCGTCCTTCTGGCTCGGCGAACAGCCGTTTACATCCACCGGCTCGTTTGATGGAGTGTCTGGACAGAGGTCTAACGCGTTGTTCACCCCATCCATATCGGTATCGAGTTGGGTATCGGAACAGCCGTTTTCATCAACCGATTCGCCGAGAGGTGTCGATTGACAGAGATCTATGTCGTTCATGACGCCATCCCAGTCCATGTCGAGTTGATTGTCTGCACAGCCGATGTCGTTGACCGTCGCACCGGCATCCGTGCCTGGGCAGATGTCGACATCGTCAGTCACACCGTCGTTGTCGGTATCCTTCTGATAGTCGGCGCAGCCATCCTCGTCGACATCGAACCCTGAATTGGTTTGGGGGCAGATGTCGATGTCGTCGGTGACTCCATCGCCATCAGTGTCCCTTTGGTTCTCGGCACAACCGTTCTCATCGACGCTGGCGCCTGCTGCGGTTCCCGGGCACCAGTCCAACAGGTCGTTCACTCCGTCATTGTCGGAGTCGAGATCAGCCAGTCTGCAACCAAAGTGATTCACATAATCCCCAATCGGGGTTTCGGGGCAATTGTCATCGACATCAGCAACCCCATCACCATCTAAGTCCAGAGTACCTATCTGTTCAAGGACATAATCGGCAATCAGGCGTTGTACCGTTGCTGTAGGGTGCAGTCCATCGAAGAAGATGTACTCCTCAGGATTCGGGACGATATAGTCGCCTTGTTCGCATAGGCCGTCGCCGCTGTCGCACGCTTGGTCGGAGGGGTTGGTGATGCCATAGAAGGAGCCGTTCCAGTAAATCGATTCGAACATGTTCAGCATTCCGACAACGTTTATGTCGATTGAAAGTGAAGTTTCCAGTGCGGCCATGTCGTTGGCCAAACGGCTGTTGTAGTCAATCACACGAGCATGCATCGCCTGCTTGTTAGTCTCACTCTCATCAGCGTAGTTTGGAGTCTTATCAAGTGAGGGCATGTCGAGAATGAGGAACTGACGCCCTCCGTTCTGGTTGAGGACCGTCACATGGTCGGCGATGTTGTCTACCACGACCTGTGGATTTTGCTGTCCTCCCCCGATGAAGTCATTGCCGCCAATCCATATGACGGCTAAATCTGTCTGCTGTAACCAGTAATTGTTGGTGTATTCAAGGACTTGAGTCCCGGTGTTGGGTATCACGAAACTGGTGTGTCCACCCCCTGACCGTGCTCCGCCATAGGCTCGGTTGGTGTTGCTGCTAGAGCCGCCACCTGAGGCGATTGACAGACCAATCTGTTGTGATAGCAGTTCCGCCCAGACGGGCCCGTCAGAGAACCTACCGTTCCAATATGGGGGTGACTGGGGGACCCGGGCAATCGAGTTGTAGGCGTTGCCCATGTCACTGAGCGAGTCACCGAAAACGATGAACTTCGTATGTGAGGGCGGTACTGTATCTCTGAAGATTATCATCTCCTTTTCATCTTCTGCAAGCAGGTTTGTAGTCCCATTTCCATCCCACACCTCAACTCTCACGGTGTATTCGTATGTGTTGTTCCAAACGGCGAATCCAGGGATGGACTGGCCTGAAAGGTTGTGAGTTCCAGCACCGACGGTGTAGGTGGTCGTATTTTGGAATTCGATTGTGCCGTTGTTGGAATATCCGGCGTAGACATATGAGACGATATCAATCGAACTTCCGTAAGTGTTCACACTTTCACTCGAGCGAGTCACGATCAAAGTCCAGTTGACAAATTCTCCAGTGTTTGTCTGAGTGGAATCCAACGCTATTTCCACATTTGTTCCAGTTCCTGTTTGATGCCCATTTGCCCCAGCAGGTACCGATGCGACGATTGCCAAAGGTGCCAGCATCAGTAGTGCGAGGAGCACTGCGAGGCGTCCTCTCGTGCGTGCGTGCGCGCCCCTGTCCACGCTCGCCGTTGGCCAGCGAGAGATGTTGAAGGTGCCGACTACCAGTTAACCCTGCAATTCAGCTTCCATCGTCTGCTCTGCGAGGTGCAACGGTTCGTCATAGTCCTGCCATCGAGGTTCACCCCTGACCATCGCAGTCACACTCTTCCAGGCGACGAGAAGTGCAGGCAATAGTATGGAACTGGTGAGTAGTGCAAAGAAAATCAGCAGCATCATCAAAGTGAAGAAATTCCGCAGCCCGGGAATCGATACGAACAGCCCCGCTGCCAATCCTGCGCAGGTCGTTGCGGTTGTCTCAAAGATGGTCTGACCCGTACGAGCGACCGCCTTCACGATTCCACCCGGAGTCTCCCCCTCCTCTCGGATTCTATCCATCACATGTATCGAATCATCAACTCCGATTCCGAACACTATGGTCGATATCATGGCGGTGAAGACATTCACGTTGACATCACCTCCACGCATCAACAGTGGTTGCCAGAGCACCACCACACCCACAGCAGTCATCGTGAATATTGAGAGGCGGACACTTCTGAACAAGAATGTCATCGCAATCAGCAGGACGATCATCGTTGCAATCGTGGCGTCTATTTGGGCGTCATGAATTCCCTGGTTGATGTCGAGGGAAACCGGTAATCCACCAGTAAGTAAGGAATTCTTTACTGAATCTGCATTCAGAGCGTGACAGTCCTTCGGTCCATCGCAACCCCCCTCAGAAAGATATTCGTCAATCTGATCTCGCATTGCGGAAGCGGTCGAGAGTTGGATGTAGGGTTGGTTGACATAGACGAGCGTCTTTGTTTCGCCAAGGTTGGTCTGGGGCTCATTCATCAGCATTGAGCGAACCTCGTAGGAGAGAGTGTCGAAAGCGACATTGATCATCGCCTCTCTCGTAGTCAGACTGGTGAACAGAATATCTCCGCTCGTCACACATTCGATTTGGGCCGGGTCATCCCAGCAGGATGAGTGAAGCATTTCCCAAAGGGTTCTGTCGTAGACCTCCTGGCCGGATATGTTGAACTCAATGTGAATCGCCTTCAGAATGGTGACCAAACTGACCGTCGTCGTGTTTGCAACATGGTTAATCCGCTCTTCTTGAATGAATTCGATAGCGTCCAAGACTTCGATTTGCCGAACGGGTGCGACATCATTCTGTACGCCTCGCCCCGTCGCGTTGATGATGAACATGCTCGTTTGACCCCCTTCGAAAACCCGAGAGTATTCAGCGAGGGACTCATACGATTCCAATCCGGGAGGCACTTCATCGGATGAGCCGGTGATGTCTTTTCCAAGTTCATCGCCAAGAATCCATGCGCCGGCCACACTCACCATCATCACCGCAAGCAGAACAACCCAAGCACCCCGAACTGGGACTTCACCAATCTTTCTCCAGACCTTCTCCAGTTCCTTGCCACCTGTCTTTCGGTAGCGGACAAGCCAGCCTAGTGTTGGAACCAGAATGATACTGAAAAAGAAGGTGCAGGTGATTCCCAAAACGAGGGTTATTCCGACAGTTCGCATTGGTTGAATTGGAACCAGCCATACCCATGCCAAGACGCTGAATCCGACGATTGTGGTAATTGCGGAAAGCAGCACTGCGTGGCCAGTAGTCATCACTGCGTGGACCGTCGCGTCTAGGTATAGTTCCTTATCCCAAGGGTCCAAATCACCAACCTCACGGCCGTCCCTACTCGCCTTCCAGGCTTCCTCTGCGCCCTCTTCGAGCATCTCGTTTCGAGTCTCCTCGATCCTATTGATGAGATGTAATGAGTAGTCGACACCGAGTCCTATCAAAATCGGCCCCGCAGCGATAATCATTGGTGTTAGCATGATGTCGAGCAGTACGGTTGCGCCGAAGGTGACGGCGAGACTGAGGACAATAGGGGTGCCGCAGATGATGATGACCTTCGGGTTTCTGTGGAGAATAATCATCGCAAGGCAGACGAAGCCGAGGGATAATGGCAACATCTTCTCAAGTTCAAGGTAGATTGCGTCGGAAACATCGTGCAGAACTGGCGTGAGGCCTGTGACCGTCATGGCATGCCGTGTCGGCAATTCCTGCCAGCGGTCGTCTGGCATGCTGGAGAGTCGAATCCCTTCGTAGTCCCTGCCGCATAGCGGGTCATCGAACTGTTGTGAGATTGCCGGATTCCTTGAGCAGTCGATGATGACTTGCTTGAGGTGCTGAATGAACGCCTTGTGGTCGAGAATCTCATTGCCTTTCGGGTCTGTGCGAGCATCGACATCTGTTCCCGCCATGTCGAAGCGAATCCCCATGACGATGACTGCCGTGTCCCAAATTCCGTCGTTGTTGGTGTCACGGACGAGGCTGTCGAGTGCAGAACCTAGATTTTCCACTGAATTGTTCACTTGGTCTTGGTTGTCAGGGATGACATAGGTGTCGCGCGGATCTGTCGATGATAATGGGCATTCGTCAGTGGGAGTGAAGGGAACTCCATATTTCTCAATCGCACAACTGAACCTGCTCGGTGCTGAGTTTGATTCCTTGATCATTTGAGAGGCACTCAATATCCAGACGACACCATCTTGGGTTCCGCGGTCCTCCTTGTTCCAGTCTATTCCTCGGGCGTAGCGCCCTTGGTCCCGATTGTCATCATCCCCTTCGATGAAACTCATCTGTCTCAGAATCTCGACAGAAGTGACATTCTCATCACCTCGTAAACCCTCATCCTCAATCGCATTGTCTGTGTGTACATACAGTATCACAATGTCAGTTGACCACTGTTCACGAACTGACAGAAGAAGTTCGGTTGATGGGGCTCCGTCAGGTAGGTAGACTTCGACATCACCGTTGATCTGTTGTCCGAAGTCCATAGCATCCTTGCCGACGAGTAGCGTTAGCAACACCATCACGATGACGACTGGGCCGGATGAGCGTAATATGGTCCGATAGAACCGTTCCGCTTGCCCTTCGACGAAAGAGTGCGCCCAAGCTCCGACCTCGGCCCAGCGTGCTGAGAATTCGTTTGAAATATCCATCATGTTGGTAATTGCCGGATTCTCAGCAATTCCGCGGAGAGCATTTCGCCACGCTGGCTGAACTGAGTCGTTTGGGCGAACCGGGTGCTCCGGACGAACCGAGTCCTCTCCCTCAAACTCCGCCATGCGTCTCCGCGGCAGCAGCAGCATCATCAAGAGTTCGCACCATAGGTGCGACTAGTTCCGAAAACG
>CAUZJP010000027.1:0-8877 GCA_963580235.1 Candidatus Thalassarchaeaceae archaeon | reverse complement strand
CCAGTTGCCGAGACCGCCACCGCCGTCGAGCCCAAGCCCTTCGGTGATGACATCAGCCCACGCCTCAGCCGCATCACGCCGGTCCCAATGCGACTCAGATGAGCCGATTTCAACGAACAGGGTCGGAACCGATAGGCTCGGTCCGTGATGCGTGGTCTCGATGGTCAACTCGAACTCAGAAGTCAGCGAGTGGTCCTCTGCAGCTTGGCACATCCGACGATACCACGACGCAAACCGTGGATTGGGCAGGACCACCTCACCCTTGACGCCACCGAACTCGGCTGCCTCACCAACTGGTGACTCGCCGGGCACTCCGATGACATGCAAGGTCAGACTCGGGCGTCCACTCGCCGCAAAGTGCCGAGAGAGGAAGATGACCTCCGATACATCGACTTTCGCGCCCGCCTCATACCGTTCATCCAAACCGTCCTGCCAGAGAATCCGGTCATGGAGCCACCAGATGTGAACCGAAGCGGTATCGTGGGCCCACGCCCTGTCACCTTCTACAGAGGTAGTTTCAGTCCAACCGCCGCGGCCGAGCAGCGCATCCCCCTGAATGGTCGAGGCTATGTCTGACTCGGAAACGATCAACAGCGTCACTGCCACCATCATTCCCCCTCTATCGAGCCGGAAAGCGTGAGAATTGGAAGAAGGGCCAGAGCCTGTCCCTCTGCGGCAAAGGTCATTGTCCACTCAAAGAAGGCGGCAATGGTGAAGTGACCAGTTGGAATCATGATGCTCATCAGTATGAAGGAGAGAATGCCAGACCCTGCCAAAAACCAACGAATATTGTTCACCTTCCAGTTCCGATAGGTGATGGACTGGTCCAATTTCCCTCGAGAGACCGCAATCAAAATGCCCCAGATGTAACTACCATGAAAGATGTTCATCGCATAGAAAAGATGCGTCATGAGGCTGACGTCGAAGGGGTGACGGGTAATCATCACCATGGATATTCCAATAATCCAGGCACTGACTAGCTGTCCGACATTTGCACATCGTCGCCAGTGTGAGCCATTAGAGGCCTTCAAGGATGATTGCGTGCGAAGGAACATCTCGATTCCCAAGAAGCAGAACAAGAGTCCGCCAAGGGTTAGACCGATGTCGAATACAGCCTTCTCAGGATAGTAGACTCCACCACAGGAGATGAAAGGTGGCATTCCGTCGGGGAATATCGCCAATGAGCCCAGAGTTTCATCTCCGGAGATGGTCATTTGACTGGACAGATCCATCGGTTCATCGCGTACACCGCCACCAAGTTGCATCATTATCTGGCTGAGGATACAGGCTCCTAGAACTACGACGAAGCCGGCAATCACTGCCTTGCGTAGAATCTGGTCCTTCACGAGACTCTCAGGCAGGGCCATCAGTCGTCCTCCAACAGTATCCTAAACGCCTCCAAGTCGAAGAGAGACGCGGCGACAGCCATCGCCTCCTCCGGCTCGAACCAGCGCGCCTCTTCGACTTCATCCGGCTTGAGGTTGAACTCCAATCCATCTTCGACATCGAGCAGATAGGTGAATGAAACCCAGTTGATCCCATCTGCGGTGAAAATCCGCTCCTGAACTATGAATTTGTCATCGCCAGCCCGAGGCTCACCCGTCTCACCAAGTGGGTCTGGCAGTCGCAAAACGACTCCCAACTCCTCTATCAGTTCCCTTTCCGCCCCTTCGCGAGGGTGCTCGGCGTAATCGAGGAAGCCACCGGGAAGGGTCCAGTGTCCGGTGAAGAAACCACGCTTGACCTTCTGCAGGAGGACTTGACCTGAAGGGTTTCGGAGAATGACTTTCGATACCACTCTATGGAGCGTTCTATAGACTGAATCTCGGGCCGCCGGGTGTACTGCTGAATCGGAAATCAGGTTGTCCTTCCACGCCCAGTCCTTCGGCCACTCGATGTGCGGAAGTGCATGGGTCACCTCGTGCCAATCCTCGCCGAGTTGAAACCGGTTGGTCCGTCTGACCTCCCATGTGAGTCCCATAGCCGATGCCTCCCCCTCAGTGGGGAGTCGAAGTAGCCAGCCATCGCATGAATCGCGGCCCTTTTCGGGAAGTTGAGGGCCGTCGCCGTCACGGTCGACAAGCAGGACCTTACCGTCGTGTTCGAGGTAGAGGTGGCGCTCAGCCATGGCTCTCGATTGGAGGGGCGGTCATCAATCCGCCGCTCTATGGCCCACCACGGACACTGCGGTTCAGTATCCCAGCAACTCCGACAACTGCTGCTTGTAGAAGGCGCCAGAGCCCTGTAGGCTCTCAAGTTCCGCATCCTCGAGTTCCAACTCGATTATGCTCTCAACGCCTCCAGCGCCCAGTACCACAGGTACACCGATGTAGATGTCATCCAACCCATACTGACCGGTCAGATAGGCAGAGCAGGGAAGCAGTCGCTTCCTGTCGAGAATTATCGCCTCTGCCATGATTGCGGCAGCGCTGCCCGGTGCGTAGAATGCTGAGCCCTTCTCAAGGAGTTTGACGATCTCCCCCCCGCCTCCGGCAGTTCGCTTGCTGATGGCCTCGATCGTCGCTTCGTCGAGCAGTTGGGTGATTGGAATCCCCCCAACAGTCGTGTAGCGGGGCAGCGGAACCATGGTATCTCCATGTCCACCAAGGACCATCGCCGCCACATCTTCGTTGGCGCAACCGAGTTCCTGCGCCACGAAGTGGGTCATGCGAGCCGAATCTAGAATCCCCGCCTGTCCTACGACGCGGTTGGCGGGGAAGCCTGTGACCTTCTGCATGTGGTAGGTCATCAGGTCGAGTGGGTTGGTGACCATTACGATGGTAGCGTCTGGAGCGTGGTCTCGGATGCCGGCTCCAACCTGCGAGATGATGTCGGCGTTCTTTCCGATGAGGTCCTCTCGCGACATTCCCGGTTGGCGTGGGAAGCCTGAGGTGACCACAACAACTTGTGCGCCCGCGATATCCGCATAGTCGGCCGTTCCGGTAATCGAGCCGTCGTAGTTCAGCACTTGGCCACCTTGGCTCATGTCGAGTGCCTTGCCCTTTGCGAACCCCTCGTAAATGTCGAGAAGCACGATGTCGCCCAACTTCATCTGCGCCAGAACAAAGGCGCAAGTCGCCCCAACATTCCCCGCTCCAATGACCGCTATCTTCGCCTTTCCAGTCGCCATCCGTGCCACCTGTCTGTTTCGTTCGGGCGGTGTGTGCTCCAAATACTCACCGCTTCAGTCGTGTGAATGCTGAAAAACGCTGGATGGCAAATACGCCACTTCAGACATGGACCGCGCTCGGTGATATTCAAGAACCCGTTGCAGGTGGCCGCAATCGCTGATTCTACTCGGTCACGCTCGTGCGCGTGCGAGACCGTATTCAGCGGGGTGTATGAGAATGCGTTTGGGGGTAGTGAAGGAGTCCGGCGATGATACGAGAGTTGCCATCGTACCTGGGTCCATCAAGAAGCTGGCAAAGATTGGCTTCGAGGTCTCTGTTGAATCCGGAGCTGGGCTCTCAGCCTACCACCTTGACGCTGACTACGAGGCTGCTGGCGCTGTGGTCACGGACCGTTCAACCGCCCTCTCCGCTGACATTGTTGTCAGCATCGCAATGCCAGAATTGGAGGGTATGAGAGAGGGCCAGATGGTCGCTTGTGTCTCTGACCCTTTCCGCGTTCCGGACCGAGTGAGGCAAGCGATGGCCGCTGGTATCACCCTGTTCAGCATGGACATGATTCCTCGCCGCCTTTCTCGAGCCCAGGCGATGGATGTCAACTCCAGCCAAGACAACCTCGCTGGCTACAAGGCGGTACTGATGGGTGCTGCCCAAATCTCAAAGGGAATTCCGATGATGACCACTAGCGCGGGTACTATCCGCCCCTGCAAGTTTGTCATCATGGGCTCCGGAGTTGCCGGCCTGCAAGCGATAGCAACCGCCAAGCGACTCGGTGCAATCGTCTACGCATCCGATGTCCGAAGGTCAGCCGCCGAGCAGATCGAGTCTGTCGGCGGCCGATTCATCGAGGTCGAGGGAATGGACGACTTTGAGGACGAGTCGGGCTACGCAAAGCCACTAACCATGGAATTTATCCAAAAGGTGAACGATACAGTTTGTGAGGTCGCAAAGGAAGCTGATGTCATCGTCACGACAGCCCGAATCTTTGGCCGACCCGCTCCAATCACGGTTCCCGCTTCTGCGGTCGCCGAGTTCAAGCCCGGCACCGTCGTGGTCGACATGAACGCAGATGTCGGAGGCAACTGCGAACTTACCCGGCCCGGTGAAGTTTTCACGACCGATAACGGGGTCACAATCATCGGCACCACCAATCTGCCGGGTTTGTTGGCAAGTTCAGCCTCGATGCTCTATTCCAACAATCTCACAACTTTCGTGACCTCTTTGGTAAAGGAGGGTGAACTGACACTCGACTTGGAAGATGACATCCTCGTTGGTGCGCCTGAAGGCAGCGACTTCTTCGTCTCAGGAATGGGCGGCGTTCTCATCTGCACAGCAGGAACAATCCACGAAAAACAGACCCGCTTGGCGGAGGTGGTTGAATGAGTCTTACATTGGCAGCCTTGGTCGCGAGCATCACAGTTTTTGTACTGGCCATCTTCCTCGGCTTCGAACTCATCAGCAAGGTTCCCCCCACCCTTCACACGCCACTCATGTCCGGCGCCAACGCAATCTCTGGAATCACAATCGTAGGAGCGTTGATTCTGTCGAACTCGTCCTTCAACAACGGTGAGCCGGGAACCGCAGCATGGCTAGCCTTCGCCGCTCTGGTAATGGCGACAATCAATGTGGTCGGCGGCTTCATGGTCACCAACAAGATGTTGGAAATGATTGCTGGCAAACGCCGCAAGAAGGGAGGTGACTGAAATGGTCGCACCTGTCCTGTTCGATATCGGCTATCTAGTCGCTGCCGCTCTCTTCATCTTGGGTATCAAGAAGTTGTCAAGCCCACGCACCGCACCCGCTGGAAACCGCATGGGCGCACAGGGAATGTTACTCGCAGTGCTCGTCACAATGGCGAAGATGTACAGCGAGGGAATCATCGGCCTCGAACTGATTATCGGCGGTTTAGTTCTCGGCTCATTCATCGGTTGGTGGATGGCAACCCGCGTCGAAATGACGGGAATGCCCGAACTTGTCGCACTCTTCAACGGCTTTGGAGGCGGAGCATCGGCACTGGTCGGTCTCTCGGAGGTGATCGGTAGGCTGCAGACGGGTAACATCCCAGAACCCGGCGTCGAGTTGTACGCAATTTGGGTGGCGATTGGCCTTTCGGGACTGGTCGGCTGGCTCACCCTCACAGGAAGTCTGGTGGCGATGGGGAAGCTGATGGGCGGGTTCTACATCCCGTTCACCAAGAAGGATGACAGGGGCCGCAGAAAGTGGGTCAACTTCCCAACTTGGGGGCCCTCATGGCTCAACATCGTGAAGGTCGGTCTGCTGGTCGGCGGCCTCGCTCTCATCGGTCTGATGATTGAGGAACCATCCAACACCGACTACATCTACGGCCTCGTGGGGGTCTCCTGCCTCCTCGGCATTCTGTTCGTACTCCCAATTGGAGGGGCTGACATGCCTGTCGTGGTCAGTTTGCTCAACTCGCTATCAGGGATTGCCGCAGCTTTCACCGGCTTCGTGATTGGCAACAATGTTCTCATCATCGCCGGCTCCATGGTAGGTGCTGCTGGATTGGTTCTCACTTTCGTGATGTGCAAGGCGATGAATCGGACTCTGACTGCTGTGCTGTTCAAGTCGTTCGGTGGCGGTGGCCGTGAGTCGGTCACCCGCACCAAGGTCGGCAGTGACCCAGAGGAGGTTGCGATGGCATGTGACGGCATTGCAACCTGTGTCATCATTCCAGGCTATGGCATGGCGGTCAGTCAGGCGCAGCACGCGGTGAAGGAATTTGCCGACTTAATGGAAGCAGATGGTGTCGATATAAAGTACGGAATTCACCCGGTTGCCGGTCGAATGCCCGGTCACATGAATGTGCTACTCGCTGAAGCGAATGTGCCCTACGAGCAACTCATCGAGATGGACGACATCAACTCCGAACTTCCTGATTGCGACCTCGCACTCGTCATCGGTGCGAATGATACAATCAACCCCGTTGCCCGCTCTGGCGAGGGCCCACTAGGCGGGATGCCCATCATCGACGCTGACAAGGCTCGTCAGGTGGTCATCATCAAGCGCAGCCTGAGCGTTGGCTACGCCGGTGTTGACAACGACCTCTTCTTCGAGGACAAGACGATGATGCTGTTCGGCGACGGCAAGAAGATGATGAACGAGCTGAACGCCGCCATCAAGGAACTTTGAGTATTCGTTCTAGGACTCCCTTAGGGGAGTCCAGCAAGCAACGGTTATGAATCGCCCTCGGGTCGAGCGGCCACACAGGTGTAGACATGCGCTTCGACTCTACCCGTCTGCTTCTCGTCGGCACCCTAGTGCTGATGCTCGCAACTCATGCTCTCGCATCGTCTGGCGGCCCGCCTGAATCGAACATGAGTGGCGAATCGACTGTGTTAAACGGTTGCAACTGTCACGGTTCTGTAGCACCTGGTGCTGCATCCGGTCCTTCCACGGAGGTCGTCGTTTCGGTGGCTGGGGTTCCGCACGCCTACGAAGTCGGGGCTGCCTACGAGTTGACCATCAAGGTCGAGCATTCATCGAACACTGCTGGTGGCTTCATGATGTCATCCGGTGGACAGGGCACCTTCTCTTGGGCTGACAACCAATCTGTTCGGCCTGCCGTTGGAAGCGATGATTCGGCGTCGGCAGGTAGCACGAGCGACAACATCTCTCACGACGAGTCTACTGACCCCGCAATCTGGCTAGTCACCTGGACTGCACCCGCTGAGGATGGTGGTGACCTCTCTTTCTACCTAGCCGGCAACTCGGTTGACGACAGTGGAGCCAACGATGCTGACGACCACTGGAATCTGCTTTCATTCGTCATCAACTCACCCTCTACGACGAGCGCCCAAGCCGAACTAGGAACACGGGTCATCAGTGTGGGCGACTACAACAGCCTGTTCGTCAGCGAACCTGACGAGGAGGCCATCGCCCATGAGCGGCAGTTGGAGATCGCCGAAGGAGTCTTCGTGACCGGCAACGCACTCTACTTCACCAGCCTCCTTGCTCTCCTCATCGGGGCAGTAGTCCAGAAGGAGATAATGGAAAGGAAGCGTGGAGAGGGTCCCGAATGGCTAGCCAAGGAGTTGGCCTATCCACAGGGTCTGCGGCGAGCAATCACCTCAGCCGCCGCCTTCCTGCTCGGTCTCTACTGGATGTCAAACGGAGAATCACCATACCTGTATGGGCTGTCCCTTTTCATCAGCCTCTGGGCTGCCTACGGGGTCTATCGAACCGTCTTGGCAGCAAAGCGAGAGCCCAAGGTAATGGACATCGCCTGAGGTGCCTCTCGTGGGCGAATCGTCCGTCCCGAGCGATTTGAGTGAACCCGTTGGAGTCCACCTCGCCGAGGCTTCCATCCGACTACAGAGAGTGTTGCTCGGTATTCTCCTGTTGGCAATTGGCTGGGCATTTCTCATCGATGAGATGTTCTCCCTCTGGCTCGCATCACTGCCACTCGCAGAGGGAGAGGGGACGCTCTCCATCTACAGCCCGTACGCATGGCTGGACACCCGCTGGACCGCAGTCGGACTACTCTCGCTGTGGTCGGTCCTCCCTTGGTTGGCGTGGGAGGCCTGGAGGTTTGCAAGGCCGGGGCTGCTCCCCCGTGAGAGAGCGTGGCTCTCCTCAATGCTGGCCGGCGGCCTGCTCTTCGGCAGCACCATTCTCATCACTGGTTGGATCTGGGGGGTTCCGGCGCTCGTCGGCTGGGCCCAGAAGTCGTCGCTCGTCGAGGGGGTCGGTGCTCAATATGACGTCGTGGCACTTTTCCAGATGGCACTGGCAGCCAGTTGGTTCGTTCTGATCGCCTTCATGCTCACTCTTGCACTGGTCCTCGGCAGAGCCTTCGCCCTCATCGGAGATGATCCGTTCGACCCGTTCCGCCTTCGTCTCCATTTCGTCGCCGCGTTCTTCCTCTACGTGGTTACTCCACCCGCCTTCCAGGGAATTTTCCTCCCCGTCCTTATCACCCTCGCACTCGGCGCAGAATGGTTTGCTGACCGGACACCTGCCGCCCACCACCCGCGTGGCCGCGTCGCCCTGCCAGTGCTCGATGGCGCTGGGAGTGAACGCCGCATTCTGTTCGTGGACTGTTCCTGTGAGGGGGTCTGTCAGCGAGTCGATGAGCAGTCGCTGTCCGGCAATATTGGGATTCTTCGGCTGAACGCTCTCTGTCTCGAAATAGAGGAACAGGAGGGACTCGCCGACAGGATTCAACGGGAGCGTGTGGATTCTATTGTCATCGGCGGCTGTGACGGCTCTCCACTACCATTCTCAGTCAAGCAGGCGTTGAATGTGGCTGAGTGCGAGTTGACCGGACTCAACCGACTATCCGGGCCGCTGTCCGGCTCCGGAAGTGGCGTTCTTCAGGAGTGGGCTGACCGACTCGACCTAGCCCGCGCCTCCCGTCCGTGGTCGAAGGATGCTGCGAGGCGAGCCCAACTGCAACTGCTCGGAGAGGCACCTCATGGCCTGTCGACACTATTGGTCACTGAGGCCGATTCGCTTCCTTGGGGTACTCGACCTCAGAGAGGTGAGGTACTACTTACTGGAACAAACCAGATTGATGATTCTCTCATCTCTACCGTGGAGGCGGCCGGAATCAGACTGCGCGTCCTCTGAAGTTGTGTTCAACGCCCACTTTGATGTCACATCGGGGATTCATTGAAGGCCCACGCGCGTGAGGGAATAGGCATGAGAGCCCGCTACGCTGTGCCAGTGGCGCTGCTGATTCTCGTCGGTGGCTGGTGGATTAGCGAGGAGCCTAGTAGACTGGGGCCGG
>CAUZJP010000026.1:0-9095 GCA_963580235.1 Candidatus Thalassarchaeaceae archaeon | reverse complement strand
TCGTGACCATGATGTTGACCATGACTTTGGTCGCCGCTAACAAGGAAACTCACTACAGCGCATATGTCTCCGACGCACCTGAGGAGAAGGACCAACTCGCTCAAGTCACCGACATGAGAGACACTCTCGGACCGGGATCCGGAAATGACGGCTACAAGATTAGAAACACACTCTCAACGCCTATGCTGGTCAACGACTGGGAAGAGCCCCACAGGACTATGTTGGTCATCGCTGGTGCTGAGAAGCCAATCGACGAGACTGAGGCGTCTGCGATTCACGACTTCGTGACCGAGCTGGGTGGCAAGGTGATTGTAGCGACTGACGGCACCAACGCCAACAGACTGGCAGAAAAATTCGGAGTCACCTTCTTCGGTGACCCTCTACTCGACGAAGACCAAAATTGGCGAACCTACGATGATGAAGGTAATCCGAGTGCTGAGAATCCCACCAATGTTTGGGGCATCGCTTCTATTCGAACCGACATTCAGTCGAATGAACAACTCGGCGTGAACCCCTCTGGCTGCACAACCGAGATGCTCAACGAGGCTTCCAATGCGCTCGACGACTGCAGAATCCCTGTGATGTTCAAGGCGCCTACTGCCATGCGGTGGGAATCGGTCGATACCGATGACCCAAGCCACGATGATTACCAGCGCCGTGATGTCAGTGTCCTAGCGATGGCGAGTGTCAGCGCTTGTATCGACCGGATTGGATCACAGAGTTGTGACGAATACCAGAACCCACTCTCCAACCTCTCCCTCATTCTCAGAATTGATTACCCTGGTATCGAGGTGTTCGACGAGCGCAGAATTGCAGATTCTGAAGGCTCTTCGTACGGCAGCCTTGACGCTACCGGCTCCATCGTTTTCATTTCTGACGAAGAGGCACTCTCAAACCGCTTCTGGACCGCTGCTAGAGCGGCGGATACAGATGTCAAATCTGACTGCGACATGGAGTCGGTTGAATGCTGGCAACGGCATCTGGCAGGTGACAATGCGTGGAAGGGCAACGAGGTCTACTTCTCGGGTCTAATACGGGATGTAATGGAATTCGACAATGAGATGTTGCCCTACAGCATCCGACTCAAGAACGACGAGTTCCGCATCGTGTTCGATGAGAGTCGCCATGTCACGGGCGCCCTCTCCAATCCATTCACTGAGACTATGAGCACAATCGTCCTGCTGACCAGTGACGACTTCCTGAAGTGGCTCATCGTGCTCAACCTGCTGCTTCTCCTCTTGGTGGCAATCATGGTCGTTCCCGAGAAGGAGAACTGGCGACATGTGTTCGATTTGACGCGCTTCAGAGAGCGTCCGAACAAGATTGATACTTCTACTTACAAGCAGCGTATGAGGGAGGCCTTGATGACCAAGGTTCGCATATTCTACGACCTCACGCGCGACGAAATGGCAGTGAAGACGCCTGCGGAGGTTCAATCAATGATTGGCGACCCGAGGCTAGTTGAGTTAGCCTATTCGCAGAATGTATCCTACTCCCCAGAGAAGCAACGAGAACTGCTACAGACCATTCGGCGCTGGGGTAAAAAATAGAGAAAAAATGGAGAGATGAAAAATGGTACAAGCCCCACCCCCCCCACCCGGAACGAACCCAGCCGCAGGAGCAGCAGCAGCACCGCCGCCTCCCGCTGCAGCCGCAGCCGCAGCCGCACCAGCAGTGCAGGCGGGCTATCAGCAAGCAGCTGCACCCAAACACCAGAGTAGCCCTGAGGTAAAGGAGCGACTCGCCGCTGTTGGAGCGATTGGACAAGCGATTAGCGCTGAAATCCAAAAGGTCATCATCGGCAAGGCGCATGTGATCGACAATGTGTTGGTCGACATCCTCGCGAACGGCAACCTGTTGTTCGAGGATTACCCCGGACTAGCCAAGACTTTGATGACGAACACCTTCGCCGATGCCCTCGGTTGCGACTTCAAGCGTGTATCATTCACGCCTGACTTGCTACCCGCTGACATCACCGGCACAAACATCTACGATGCCAAGAAGGGCGAATTTACCTTCAAGCCAGGACCTATCTTCTGCAACTTGTTGCTTTCTGACGAGATTAACCGTGCGCCTCCCAAGACGCAGGCTGCTCTTCTTGAGGCTATGCAGGAGAAGCAAGTGACCATCGGTACTGTGACCCACAAACTACCCTCCCCGTTCCTGACGATGGCGACCCAGAACCCTGTGGAGCAGGAAGGTACCTACCCACTACCTGAAGCGCAACTTGACCGATTCATGTTCAAGATGAGCGTCGGCTACCCTGACCGAGCGGATGAGGACGAGATTCTTGCCCGCCGTATTCTGAGGAAGAAGGACGCAGTGGATGTGGAAGTCATTACCGACCCACAGCGAGTTATTGCAATGCAGCAAGCGATTGAGGATGTCTATGTCGACCCCGCAGTCCGCATGTACATGGTTGAAATCGTTGCTCGGACCCGTGAGGACCCAAGAGTCCTCGTCGGCTCATCACCTCGTGGTTCGCAGGCACTACTCAAGACCGGTAGGGCCGCAGCAGCGATGCGTGGACGAGACTTCGTGACGCCGGATGATGTCAAGTCGATTGCAACTCTTGCACTCAGCCACAGGCTCATCCTGAAGCCAGAGCACCAGATCAAGGGACTTGAGAATGAAGAGGTCATTCAAGGCATCCTCACCCAAGTACCAGTACCGACAGTCTGAGCGGGGACGAGGTAATCTAACCCGCGGAGGAGGATGTTGAGCGATGGCATGGAGTCGTAAATCCGCCATGTTTGGGAGCCTAGCGATAGCGCTCTATCTGCTCGGCCTCACTTTGCGAAACCACCAACTCGTGACCGTCGCGGTTGTGCTGCTCTCGTTCCTGACCTGGGCGGCGCTGCGCGCCTCGCACGCCGATGTGGCTGCGAGTGGACGCAGGATGGAAGAACGGTCAGATGAGGAGGGGGGCGTCTCTCTCAGCCGGCTTTCAGCGATGCGGAAACTCAGTTCAGCGCGTGTCTTTGAGGATGGCGAAGTCGATGTTACTCTACGAATCCAGAACCACTCACCACTCTCCAAGGTTCTCGAGGTAAGAGATAGCCTCCCTGAGGTCATGCGCATCAAAAAGGGTGCCAACTACATTCTGATGGAACTCGGCCCACGCCGAGAGACGCTGATCGAGTATACAGTCGAATGCCCATTGCGCGGCTTCTACACCATCGGACCTGTCTGCATCAGAATCCAAGATTCGTTCGGACTCTTCCACAAAGAGAAGGAGATGCATGTCTATGACGACTTCCTCGTCTTCCCAAAGACAGAGGACCTCAAGGATGCGTTCGTGAAGAGCAAGGTCCCCAAGATTTTCACTGGTGCAGTGAACATCCGACAGCCCGGACCCGGTTCAGAGTTCTACAACTTGAGAGAGTACATCGCCGGCGACCCGATGAAAGCAATCAACTGGGCTGCCACCGCTCGCAGTGGCGGCAAGATGATGGTGAACGAGAGGGAGCGTGACGCGGTCAGCGACATCATCTTGATTCTCGATAGCAGGGCGGTCTCAGAGACCGGCCCCGTCAGCAGAAACTCGCTGGTCTATGGAACGAGAGCGGCGGCATCACTCGCCTCCTTCTTCCTATCCCGACGTGACTCCGTCGGTCTTGTCGTATACGGAGATGAAGTCCTCTCAGTTGACCGGGACACAGGCAAGAAGCAACTGTATGTCATCTTGACAAAGTTGGCCGGGGCGATGGCCCGTGGGCAGACGCCGTTGCAGGTTGTGACAAACCGGATTCTCCCGCACATCAACAAGGGTAGCCCAATCATCATTCTCTCATGCCTAGAAGACGATTCGACCATCGTCAGTGCCGTGCGCGACCTGCGCGCGCGTGACTTCGACACCACCGTCCTATCCCCCTCGAGTCTGGAGTTCGAGTTCGACGCCCGTCGGCTTGACCGGACAGGTTACGAGGTCCTGAAGACCGAACGTGACATTCTCATCAGTGAGTTGCGTGGACTTGGCGCCTTTGTGATGGACTGGGAGCCGGATATGTTACTGGCGACTGCGCTTGCTGGGGCGCGGGGATTCTAAACTGGAGTGATGAAGATGGCTGCTGAAGGAGTGTCTAAAGATACGAGCCACCTTTACGAAGGCAAGGTTGTGAGGGCAGCTGCACCGAGTAGAAAGAAGCTCGCTGCCAAGATGACCAGTAGCCGAGAAATCCCGGATGATGCAATCCCAGAGGTTCACATCCCGACATTCGTTGAGAGTCTGTTCGGCGGACCTCTAGTGCCGAAGATGAAGTTCCTTCCCGCTGACAAGATGGTGCAGACGCTGCAGATGTTGTCAGGAGCGGTGATGATTCTTCTCGGTGTTCTGACTTGGATTGTCACTCCGGTCTCGGGCACTGTTTGGTTCGCTGCTGCCGACATGATAGGAGCTGCGTTCCTCGGTCTCGGAATCCACCTTCTGATACTGCTAGTAGGGCTCGGATGCGGCTTCTGGGGAATTTTCAGCCGCGACTCGAGATTTCTCCTCGCCTCCTATGTTCTATTCATTTTGATCTCGCTGCGATTCGCCTCCAGCAAGGTGACTTTTGAGTGGGTTGAATTTGACGACGGATTGATTCAGAAAGTATTGCTAGTCGCATACGCTGTTCTGCTCGTGATGTACATGGAACTCACAAATGGAGTCGTTCGGTTCTCGATGTTGGACACCAGCATTCGCACTGGGGAAGTCTATGTGATGAATGTGAAGAAGGTGCTGAACAAGTACCACATCAGCCTCGTTGTGACCCCACTCATCGCCGCCGGAGTGGCCGCCATCACCCTGATGTTCAAGGATATCATCGCTGATTTTGTAGGACTCTTTTCTGAAGTCTCAGCAACTAGGCTAGACGAAAGCGTCGAGCTTGAGAGTGTCTACGGAGTTGCTCTAGGGACAATGATCGTCTTCTTCATCGTTGCAGTCGTATTCGCCGCGAATGTACCGGGGCGCATACAAAAGATTCGCGAAAACGCAGATTGATGTTGAATCTCTAGCGTCGAGGAAAATCAGGCGCTCAGCAGGTTTAGTTCACTTGCGAGCGCCGCCAAGGCGTCATGAGTGCGCTCGGCTGGAACCGTGAAATGCAACGCATGGTCACGCTTTCCTTCGTCAAGCGGAGTGAGCAGTAGGTCACTGACGCGGCCCAGTCTGACGATTCTCTTCTCCACGGCGTCATCAGCCCCTATCCCCTCACCGACCAAACAGAGCAGGGCGATTGGAGGACCAGATTCCGGAGTGGGTAGAGATGGATGTTCCGAGAGTTTTCGCACCGCCCTTGATGCCGAGCGCTCAGAGACGAGGAAACGCGCTTCGCCCGGCTGAGCCCGCAGCGACCAAATTCGAATCTGGCAGCGCTCCAACTCCGCGCTCGCATCTGCTACAACCTTGGCCACAGTCACAACTCCAGATAGGCGCATCGTGAGAGGAACCAGTCTTGGCAGGCATCCCACAGCCCGAACTTCGGGAGGGCCGGCGGAAATTTTCGGACCGATGCAACTTCCGAGGGAGGTCGGGTCGTGCAGAGGACGAAGCCGCAGAGGGATACCCCGTGAACGGAGTGGTTCGACCGCCAAATGGTGAAGCATCGGTTCGCTGAAGAGGGCGAGTTCTGACGCCTCGGTATACGACAGATAGGGCAGGTTTCTCGACGGCAAAGACCAGCGGGGAGCGAGCGCCAGCACGCCGGGAACATCCCTCCAAATCGTCACTTCCTGAGCGTTCAACACCGCTGCAAGTGAGGTCGCAGTCAAGTCTGAGCCGCCCCTCCCAAGAAGTGAAACGCCCTCCTCCGAGAGTCCATACCAACCGGTAACCACCGGCACCTCGGCGTGTGGGAGAGAGAGAGCGCTTGCCGTTCGCTCCAAGTCGATTTGCGGCTGCTCGGAAAATCTGTCGAGATGGATTCCAATCTTCTCAGCCCAGGCTGGAGCAGCATCGATTCCACATTCTGTGAGGGCTGCAGCAATCGCCACACTGCTCATTCGCTCGCCACAGGCAAGTGCTTCGGATTTGGTCGACTCGGCCTGGTCATCAAGAAAAGTCTGCATCGCAATCAACAGCCGATTCTTGGCCTGATGGAAAATGCTGGAGAAGGGTTGCTCAACCAAAGTCGGAGAAAATTCGAGATGGGTCATCTCAATCGAGGTCACGAATGGTTCGATGGAATCTACAGCATCGCGACCCAGCCGTTCCAGAATTCGGTCAGTGATGCCGTGGAGCGCTGAGGCGACGACGACGACCTTCGCATCACCAGCCTCGCTGATCCTACGAGCGATCGCTTCGATGTCAGATTGTCCTTTGAGGCAGGAACCACCGAACTTGTAGACGAGTGTCTCAGTCATCGCTCTCATCAACTCCGGCCATGGCCAAATCAGCCAAAACTATGCGCGCTACCGACTCGACCACCGAGGCTGCCCGAGGGGCAAGCACCGGGTCGTGCCTTCCTGTTACCACGAGGGCCTCCTTCTGACCACTCGCCAAGTTGAGCGTCTGCTGCTCTTGAGGAATACTGCTTGGGGGCTTGAAGTGCACTTTCACGAACATATCCGCTCCAGTTGCGATGCCTCCTAAGGCACCATCTGCTCGATCCCCTTCTTGGCGGGGCCCTGCAGTTGTTTCGACCCACGCATCGTTGTGTTCGCTGCCTCGCATACGGCTCGCCTCGAAACCTCGTCCGAACTCTACCGCGCGCGCCCCCGGAATCGCCATCAAGGCGTGCGCCAAAACGGGCTCGATTCCGTCGAACCACGGCGAGCCAAAGCCGAGAGGGAGGGTTGAAATCCGCAATTCCACAACGCTGCCGATTGAATCACGCTGTTTACGAAGAGATTTGACCAATTCGACCATTTTCGCCGCCGCAACCTGGTCGCGGCAACGGGTGTTCTCGTAGTCCTCGCCTTCACCTGATGGTAGCGTCTCAATCGAGTCAGAAACGACATCTCCAATAGAGTGTACATGCGCTTCCACAGACCAGTCTCCTCGCTCCTCCAATGGTCTGCAAATACTCGCTGCGGCGACCAGTCCGGCGGTGAGGCGGGCGCTGTTGCTCCCCCCACCTCTGAGGTCAGAGTGCCCTTTTGAACGGACCATTTCAGGCAGGTCGGCGTGACCGGGACGAGGTTGTTCGGGAAGAAAGTCGTAAGCGCTCGGCTTTGCATCTCGATTTCGGATGACCAGCAGGATTGGCCAACCTGTCGTGTGCCCCTCAAAAAGCCCAGCGAGAATCTCGCAATCGTCCGGTTCACGGCGCTGAGAAGCGAGAATCCCACCCGGCCGGCGAGCAGCCATATCCTCAGCTAGGCGGGCTGGGTCTATCTCTATGCCCGGAGGCATGCCTTCGATTAGCGCCCCAACGACCGCACCGTGGCTTTCGCCAAACAGGGTGACAACGAGGTTTTCCCCCAAACGCATCGACAAAGTTGCTCTCTCCTCACTCTTCTTCAGACCATACGGCCGTTTCGATCATTGTGAATCCTCTCTGCTCGACAAGGCTTTGGATGCGACGCATGGTCGAGTCATTGTGAGTTGGCAGGAAGGCGACTACTGCTGAGCCTGAACCTGTGATTCCCGCGGCCCTCGCCCCCCACACCATCAGGTCGTTTGCGACGCGGCGGCCGGCAGAATCACCCAACGCATTTGCAACTGCTCGGCCATTCTCGGTGATGGCGACAAGCAGGCTCTCCTGTTCCATGGCAGTAATCGCCTTCTGGAACTGAGGGCCGGTGTTGGCAAAGCGACCCGGGTCAGGCAGTAACTCTCTTGGACCCCGCAAGACGACGAGAACTATCCATTTCTCGGGTTCTAGAAATGACCCCTGCATTAGGATTCCTTCTGCCGCTGGCAGATTTGGATTTACCACCTTCCAACCCGGCTCGATCGCAGCCCATGCGTCATCGATACAACCTGTCAGCGAGACACCGGATGCAAGTTGCGCCTGAGATGAGAGGTCGACGATGTCTGTATTTTCCAATTCGACTTTACTCGCCTCACAAAGCGCCTTTAGTGCGGCGACGCTGAGTGCAGCAGAACTCTTCAGTCCTTGACCTACTGGAATGGAACTGCGAACCTGCCAGTGGAGATTCTCCGCCGGTTTCTCCAGACCCGCAGCCTCCCAAACCTCGACAACCGCATCGAGAACACCTGATGGGTCGTCAACCGACTTTGTCGGCTCGTCATCACGCAGCCTCAGTCGAAGAGTTAAATCTAGACCGAGTGAGGCGCCGTAGCCAGCCCCTAGAGCGTGCAAAAGACTGCATGCTCCGTGAGCAGAACCCTCACCGATAACTGGCATTCACCTCTCCTCCACTTCACTTCCGATGGGCCGGCCCAAGTGCCTTCCAGCCCCTCCGACAGAGCCGAGAACCAACTCTCCCGCTTGAATGTGCGTAATGGAAGGCGTCTCTGTAGAGACGCCGACCAAGCGAACTGTCTCGGCTTGTTGAAGGAAGATTTGACCTTCCACATCATCCTCCCCAGAGTTGTTTTTCGTCCGGAATCGAGCGAGCAGTAACGGCCGCTGCTCGATTTTCAGTCGGCCGACTGCGACCGAACGAGAACCAGAAATCGAAGTCACCAACACTTCGTCTCCCGCTTCCAACTCGCAGAGATAGCGGGTCGAGCCGTCAGCGAGCAGAATGTAGGAATGGACCGGGCCGGCATTGACTCGGAACGGTCGCGGTGGGACGAAGTCAGATTCGATTGTTTCGCCGTGCACGAGGCATAGCGCGTTTGAACTCGAGCCGATGAGGAGCCCTTCACCAAGTTCCAAGTTTTGCACCAAATCGACGCAGACTCGGTCGCCGACGCCGCCGGGTGTGACACTGATGATTTCGAGCGGAACCAACTCAACCAGCTCTCCCAAAACGCCGTCCGACTCCTCGACCACGCCGCCAGTTTCTGCTAACCGCTCGGCGGCCAAAAGTTCGGCTGTATCCCACATGCTCTTTTCGGCAGTGAGAAGGAGTGCATCGACTCCGCTCTGCAGGGCGAAAGTTGCGCCCTGCAACTGTGACTCTTCGTGGATGCACGCAGCGATTTTTGTGCCGCTTCCCTGCGCTGCTGCTACCAAGTTCTCAAGCGGAATCATGGTCCA
>CAUZJP010000025.1:0-9291 GCA_963580235.1 Candidatus Thalassarchaeaceae archaeon | reverse complement strand
TAGTTCCCGAGCGCGCCACCATGGTTTCGTGTCCGAAGCCGACGATTCGGCCCTTCTCAGCGTGGCCGGCAGAGGCGATGGGGAGGTTGGCGTAGTCAACTCCGAGCGAGAACGCCCACTCTCCAATCGGCAGGATGAGCGAGGGCCAAGAGCTGCCGTAGTCGACATAGCCGACTGAACGGCGGGTGAGGTCTGCGTTGTCAGCCTCCAGGTCGTGGATGGCGATTGTGTGGGTGGTGGCGAGGGAGCCACCTGAGTTGTTGGCGTAGATGGTGTGGGTGGTCCATGCGTGGCGAGAGATGTTCACTCCGTCACGACCGGTAGGAATACCGCTGATGGTACCGTTGGTGGTCGAGAATACGAGGCCATCGGGGAGTGCCGGCGAGATTCCCCAGTAGTCGATTGCTGGGCCTGCGTTGAGGGCGTTAATCGTCACCGATTGGTTGGCGGCGAGGACATGTCCTGTTCCACCATCCCAACTGATGTTGTCGGGTGTCATGTTGGCGATGCGAACATTGAGCCACACCGAGAACGAGCCACCGCTGTTGTTCGACCAGACGGTGTGGTTGGTCCACGGCGTGATGGTGTCAGCACTCCCCCAAATACGGCCCGACCCGTTGTCGAGGGAGAGGCCCACGGGGAGGGCGGGCTCGATGGCCCAATCAGTTGGGGTGCCGCCTGTTGTGGTTGGAGTGACATCGTAGGTCGAGAAGTCGAAAATGAGGTCGATTTCGTTGCTGGGGTTGTAGTCGATTGATGTGACTAGATGGTCGTTCACAGTAACATACACGACGGTGACATCGAATCCGCCGCTGTTGTTCCCATAGACGAAATGAGCAGTTCGCTCGTAGAGTTCAAGCGGGGTCCCTGAGATTCTGCCGGTAGCGCTGGCAAAGTTCAGTCCCAATGGCAGCGCGGGGTCAATCTGCCAGGCGATCACTACGCCGCCGGCGTGCGAAGGCAGGACATCCACCATCTCCTCGTCGACGGTCAGCAGGAGGTCATCCTCTGCGTATGATGTCGAAGAGGGGGGGCTGTCGTGAACAGTCAAGGTCAGATTGGCCGAAGTTTCTCCTGCGTCGTTTGAGGCTGTGATGAGATGGTTTGTCGCTGCTGTAAGTGCCGTTGGCGCACCAATTATGACTCCATCATCTCGAAGTGACAGTCCTTCGGGCAGGGCTGGCTCAGAATTCCATTCAGTCGGCTCACCTCTCTGCCAAGTCGGGGTGAGGGTGAAGGGCGCTCCTTTGGTTAGGACATGAGCATCTGGTGAGTAGTTGAGTTGGTGGGGCGCCATATCGACGATCGACACCTCGATGGTGATGTTCGCAAATCCTGCAGCATTTCCGATTCCAACGGTGCAGGACATGTTGCCCATCTCGTAGGCAAACACCGTCAAAGTTGACTTGTTCTTGAATCGGAGGGTACCAGCATCGCCCTCACAGTCGATTGTGTGGTTGGTGACAGGGTCGCCATCGGCAGAATAGGTGATGTCAGTCAGACTTCCCCGTGTCACTTGGATTGCGTTCTGGCCAAAGGTCGCATTGGATGGCGGGATTATCTTCTCACAGTCGACTACGGTAGAATGGTCATCGCTCAGAATGTTGCGTTCGTCGTCGGCGCAGACTATTACCACCGGTGGCTCGGTCTCGGGCTCCGGTTCTCCCCCTTCTTCGCCGGTTTCTTCCGAAGTGGGGGGGGGTTTCTGTTGCATGGCGAACCAAGCGCCGGCACCCGCCATGCTGACGAGTAGCAGGCTGGCTGCGATTGCTATAGCAATCGGAATTTTCCCTTCAGCCATGAATTCCCGACACAGCGAGAGGTCAATACGATGCCGCCTTATCGGATGCTGTTGTGAGATGCGAATCGCAGTGACGGGTGCGGCCGGGCTCATCGGTGGCGTTGTGGTTGACAGGCTGCGCGCTGATGGTCACGAAGTGGTTGGAATCGACCTGCCGCATGAGCGTTGGATTGAGGGCGGCCGAAATGTCGAAGATGAGGCTGCTCCAAGCAGAGTCGATATCCATTCGGACTTGGCTTCTGCGTCGACTGCAGATTGGCAGGAGATGCTCAACGGCTGTGAAGTCATCGTCCATCTGGCGGCCGATGCGAACCCGTCAAACCCCGACGAGAGCATGATGCGAAACAATGTCGAAGTGACCAACTCGCTGATGTGGAACGCGGTGGCGTGTGGAGTTCAGAGAGTCATCTTGTCATCCTCGGGGCTCGCGCAGGTCGGGTTGGAGTCTGAGCTGGATGCCGGGGGTTTTCTCGAGGGGCAACTCCTTGGTGTCAGCCACGGAGTTTCGACGACCAGCATTTACGGTGAGAGCAAGGTCTACGCGGAACGGCTCGGCGAGCACTATGCTAGGGAGCACGGAATGACCGTGGTGGCGGTACGGGTTGGTACCGTGATTCCCGATGAATCGTTGCACTGGGAGCGTGGCGGCAGACTTCAGGCGACCGCATTTCTGCAGGCTGATGCAGCCGAGTTCTTCTCGCGCGCCGTGGTGGCGGATTTGACCGAGTGGGAGCCTGCTTCATGTGAGGGGCACCCCGCAGTTCTCGGTTACCTGCTGACGGCCGCACAATCGGATTCTCCGGGCAGATTCGTCGACCTAGAACCGGGGATTTCGGCGCTCGGTTGGATCCCCATTCCTTGGCCTGACGGGCCGGGCAATCTTCCTTGAAACGGGCTTTTCTTGGTGGCTGACAGGGCAAACCTCCAATGGACTATGACCTCCCACGGGTTGGCATGGAAGGTGCCTCTTCTCACAGAATGCGCTCTCCGCTGACGCTTGGAATCGATGTTGGAACCAGCGCCACGAAGGTGCTGCTGCTCAACAATGCTGGCAAGTGGGACATGGAGTCATGGCCCTCTTCCGAGGGCGTTTGGGACAATCTTCGCGAATGGCTTGGAAGCCGTGGGGAAGTGGTGACGAGGGTCGGTATCACGGGGCATGGCCCTTCGGCGATTGTGATTCGCGATGGCGAAGTCGTTGGTCGCTCATTCTACTGGTTCGATGAGTTGCCCGAGAAGTGCGTTCGTTCGGTCGAAAACGACCACATTCTCTCTCCAACGCGGGCGTGGGTGCCCTCAAGGTTGGCTCAATGGGAGGAGGAGAATGGTCCTGTCGGAGATGGCGTGGCGGTACAACTCAAGGATATGCTGAACTGGCAGTTGACCGGTGTGGTCGGCCGTGACAGCCGCTCGATGCGCGGATATTCCGGAACAGGCCACTTTCACCTTCCAGAGGAGGTGATTGGGACCGTCACTGAAGAGGGGGCCGCGCTCTCAGGAATTTCAGTCGGCGCCGAGGTAATCTGCGGCTGCGACGACCTCTCCACCGGCGTCTTGGGACTCGGTGCGGTTGGCGGCGATTTGTTCAATCTCGCCAACACGAGCGAGCATGTCGGCTTGGTCGGCTGCGAGCCTGTGTCTGAGTTGAGTTGGTTGCCAGCGCTTGGAAGGTTGCCCTCCCTCTGCTACAATTCGACCTCGACGGGCGGAGGCACTCTCGCCAAGAATTTTACTGCCAAACCAAGCCATGAGGGGGTTGAAAAGTTCATTTCCCAATTGGAAAATGAAAAAATTCGGGGGTTGGACCTCTATTCCGAAGAGGGGATTGAGCCGAAGTTCCCCGGTCCGGCATGGAGGGCGATTCGAGAGTTGAACTATCCAATCGATGAGATTCGGGAGCGGCTTCCTGAGGGTGAGTTGCTGATCGGTGGCGGGCTGGCGCTGATTCCTCAGCTGGTCGAGTCACGCGGTGCGACACTCAGGGCGGGACAGGAGGTCAGCGTACTGGGCGTGGCCAAACTCGCCCAACATCCCCTGGCAGTCATATTCGGGGCCGGTAAGGTGGGTCGGGGTTTCCTCGCACAACTCCTCCTCCGTGCGGGCTGGAGAATTCACTTCGTCGATTCCAATGCTCCATTGGTGGAGGCCCTATCGGGTGGTTCGTACTCGATTTACAATCTAGGGACAGGAGAGGTCGAGACGATTTCAGGCTACACCGCTTCAATTGACTCTTGGCGGCTGGAGGAGACCTCCCTCATCCTCACATCGCTTGGTGCCAACGGCCTCGAGAAGTGGGCGTCGAGCGTTTCGGGATTGGAGCGGGATGTCGACATCATCCTCGCTGAGAACCATCCAGCACCTGCCGGCCTCGTGAGGCGGCACATATCCTCTCCGAGAGTCGGCATCGCACAAGCGCAGGTCTTGCGCTCCTGCATAGAGCCAACCTCAGAGCAGGTGGCTGAGTTCGGGCCATTGACAGTCCAGGTGCAGGACCATTGGACGCTGCCTCTCGACGCAGACGCTCTAAGACGGCCAGAGTTACTCGCTTCGGTCTTGGGCTTTGAGCCGAAGCCGAAGTTCTCCATCGAACTGACTAGAAAATTGTACACCTACAACGCCGTCAACGCAGCGGTCTGCTATCTCGGCGCAGAGAAGGGGTACGAGTGGCTAGCAGAGGCTGCGAACGACCCTGAAATCTCGAAAATCGCTCGACAGGTAGGCCAAGAGGCATCCGCAGCGCTTGTCACCGAGTACGGTTTCGATGCTGCCGAACAGACCAACTGGTGCGAAAGGGCTCTAGCAAAATATCAGGATGAAACCATCCGAGATCCAATCGAGCGTAACGCACGTGACCCGATTCGCAAGCTGGGTCTTCAAGACCGAATTCTCGGACCAATTCACCTCTGCCTCGCCCACTCGCTTCCACACCCTGCACTCCTACAGACGGCTCGGAGCGCACTCGCCTATCGCGAGCCGTCCGATTCGGCGGCAGTTCGGCTGGCGGAGTTGTTTGATGAGCACGGCCCTTGGGGGGCGTTGCGAGAGGTTGCTCCCGGCGTGAACCAAGCATTGGAGGAGAAGTTCAGCCCCATTGGTTGAGGTGAGGTTGGTTTTCAGTCACGTCGGACGAAGGCGGCGCCCAACAGGCCGAGGGTGGCGAGAACAGTCGTGAATCCGGGGATTTCCTGTCCGTCGGGAAGAACTAGGACCGGCCGGTTAGACTCTTGGATCTCAAGGCTGAGTTGTCCCGTGGTTCCGTTGGAACTCCATGAGATAGTGAACTGGAGCGGTGAACTCATGTTGTCCGCAACAATGAATGTGTAATCACGGGTGAGTTGGTTCCCTGTGGCAGTCAGAACCATATCTTGGGAAGAGAGAATCACATCGACATCGTCACCATCTGTGTCAACGCACTGGAATACGAGTTCGTATGAACCCGGCTCAAGTTCAAGGTCGTAGTTTCCAGTCAACTCCTCGGTAATCAGATTGGCCACTTCTTCACCAACGTGATTCCAAGTGAGCTGGCAGTCTGGAAGATGGTCAACGGGTGGCTCAGGCACCTCAGAGCCGCTGCCATCTCCTAATACCGTGGAAGAGAGGACCACCTTCACATTGGGCAATTCATCACCGTGCTCCTTGCTAGCTGACCAGTAGTCATCTCCTTCGCTCTCTCTCTTGGAAAACGAAATGTCCTCATTCGAGGAGCCAAATGTAGAGACGCTGCTAATATGCCAATCCTCCGAAGTGAGGTGCACGAACATCACGCCATACTGGTCGACTAGGCGAGTATCATTTTCGGACATCTCAACGAGGAAGGAGAGAGAGGTCCCACTGAAGGTTGTCGAGTTGGCAGTGACCATCCAATCGACATACAGGTCACGCCCGTCTTCTGTAATTGTGTGGCTCAGTTCGAAGTGGATGGACTCCCAACCAAGCGGGCCGTCACCGATTGAGAGAATCGGAGATTTGATGTCTTCGACGCCTATCAAATCGTTTTGCTCGTCGATATACGATTGCACTTCCGAATCAAGGGTCAAGCCGTCGTCGTTGGCGTCGAGTTCGTCCCAGAAGCCCGCGTCAAGCCACTGCCTTTGGTGAATGGTCGCATTGAGATGGTCGTTTTCGATGGTCAGCACATACTCCCACTCGGAATGCCCGGTCAAGTTGTCCCGGTGGTCTGGAACAGGGTCTCTATTTACCTGGTTCGAAGTTCCTAGGTCTTCTCCAACGATGAATGAGAATGAGGTCGAGTGGATTTTGTTTGACACATCATCTTCGTCAAACATAAACAGGTCGGCAATAAGGGTGTAATTTGTGTTATTCTCCCAATCAACATAGAATTGGTCCATCCTTATGGCTCTGTAGGTGCTTCCGTAGGTGTTCGAAACCATGGACTCCAAAGTGACAGTGTTGATGATTTCAAACACGAGTTCGTAATCCCCATCCCCATCTAGGTCGTGCCCCGCCATGGTGAAGGTGACATTCTCCTCAGCATCTTCATCGTCGAACACATCGTAGTACTCCTGCTCCGGAGTTACAGTGATTGAGACATATTCGTTGCCGGATGCGAAGGCGACTTGGGCGAACGCCGAGAGGATGAACAGCAGTGACAGAGTCACAGAGGCCGCGCGCGTACGCACCTTGCGCATGAGTCTATCATGCCCCTCTTGGTATATGATTGAAGCGCGGGTATTCCACTTTGAAGAACTCTCTCAATAGAATTGAAAGGCGGTACGCCCGAACGGCCGCCATGGCTCGGAAGCGGCGTGTTGTCAAACCCGATTCCGATGCCCCTCGGAGTAGCCCTCCAAAAGGCCCTCCTGGAAGGGGGCCTCCCGGTCGCTCAAGAGGCCCGCCGAGTGGGGCCTCAGGCGGCCCTCCGCGTGGCCCGCCCGATACTGCCGGAGGTGGTCGCCCAAGTGGTCCGCCCGGCCGCGGTCCACCGTCCAGTACTCGTTCAGGTCCACCATCCGGACCGCCATCCGGTCCGCCATCCGGTCCGCCATCCGGTCGTCCAGCCGGCCCACCCTCTCGCTCCCCTCCAGAACTTCAGGAGGAGATTGAAGAGGAGATTGTTGAATCGTTGGCCGAGGTGGCTGATGAAGGCGAAGCGGTTCCCGGAGACGATGGATTCGATGACGAGGATGTGTCGGACCAAGCTGAGGAAGAATCTGACGATGGCGAGGCCGTCGAGGAAGAAGAATCCGAGGAAGAAGAATCCGAGGAAGAAGAATCCGAGGAAGAAGATGATGCGGTTGAGATCGCGATGGGCGACGCGCTCGAGATGATGGGTGCTGCTGGTGCACCCTCTGGCCCCCCCTCAAGTCCACCATCTGGGCCTCCTGCTGGCCCGGCACCGATGCCACCCCCCGGCCCTGCTCCGTTAGATCCCCCCTCGACTGTGCCGAGAGGTCCACCGATGGCTCCTCCACCCGGCCCAGATACCGGTGCGGCGTTCGCCGCGCTGGGGATGTCTGACTCCGATGAAGGCGATGATTCGGAAGAGGAGGGCGAGGCGGCAGAAGTCGAACCGGCTGGTGATGAATCGGTCGATTTGGTGGAGGGTGTCGAAGAGGCCGTTGAGGATGAGGTCGACGAGGACGAAACGGATGCTCAAACAGGTCCGGTGATTGAACGGCACGATGCTGACCCGCGTGATGACATCGAGGTCGAAGTTGTCGAAATTCCCGCCCGTTCTCCGCTACGAAAGCCACTGCGTGATCCTGTTCTCGCGCCTGCTCCTCCCACTCTTGAAACTCCAGTTCTCGCCTCGGCTAGTGAGATGGGCGACTCGAAGTTGGTAGGACACATCGTACCTCACACCCATTGGGACCGAGCGTGGTACCTGCCCTTCCAGCAGTACCGATACAAGTTGGTCGAGTTGGTCGATGACCTGCTCGACCTAATGGAGGCGAATCCCGAATCATTCCCCACCTTCGAGTTGGACGGACAGACTGTCGTCTTGGAGGATTATTTGGATGTCCGACCGGAGAATCGTGAACGGCTTGTCGACCTTGTTTCCTCTGGCCGCCTCTCGATTGGGCCGTGGTATGTATTGCCAGACGAGTTCATCGTCGGTGGCGAGGCTCTGATTCGCAACTTGATTGCTGGGCATCGAGTCGCCTCGGCGCATGGCGGTTGTTCCTCAGTCGGCTATGTCCCAGACCCGTTCGGTCATGTCGGACAGTTACCGGCAATTCTGCGCGGCTGTGGTCTTGACTCGTTCATATTCACTCGCGGGGCAGGGCCGTGGGTAGCCGAAGAGGCGCAGGGCATCTTCTACTGGCAGGCCGCGGACGGCGAGACCGAGATCCTCTCAATCAAGCAGATTCCGGACTATCCCAACCTGATGGCTTGGGGCTTTGAGGAGAGGCCGCTCGATCGGAAGAACTCGACGAGCGTAAATGTGGAGACAGCGATGGCGAAGGTTGAGCGATTGCTTGAGATGCACAAGAAGATCTACAATTACAAGCCATCCAACCTACTGTTCGGACAGGGCTCGGACCACACCGCGCCGCAAGTGACTCTGCCCGAGTTGATCACCGCTGCAAACGACCACTTCGGCAAGAAGATTCAATTCAAGCACTCATCGTTCAAGGAGTTCATCGCTGACACCAAGAAGTGGGTCGGTCGCAAGAAGATTCACCGCTATCAGGGCGAACTTCACGATGGTTGGGACCGCAATGTGCTTTCAGGAGTATTCAGCGCTCGCCTCTACCTAAAGCGCCTCAACGATTCGGCGATGCGAACTCTCTACGACAGAGTGGAACCCTTGTCAGCGGCGGCCCGCGCCTACGGCGGCAGGAACCGGCAGGAGAGGTTGAACCTCGCCTGGCGAGAAGTGCTCAGATGTCACCCTCACGACGATGTTTGCGGCTGTTCGGTCGACGAGACGCACGATGATAACGAGGTGTTGCTGAAGCACGCTGATCAAATTTCTGAGATGCTCTTAGATGACGCACAGGAAGATCTTCGCAGCCAGATGAACCTCCACCACATCGACCGCGACGCCGTTCCAATCCTGCTCCATAATCCCCTCCCGGTCGTCTGGTCGGGCACCCTTCCAATCGATTTGGCATTACCCGCTTACCGATGTTACTTGCAGGCAGGCGCGCCGCTGAAAATCGAGTTGTCGCGGCCGGCGGACGGCTGCCTGATTCACACGATGGCCGTGCTGACAGAGCCGTTGTTCGGGCTGCACGCTCATCCCGACCGAGCAATCAATGTCGAGTTGTCGCGGGTTCAGGGTGCGGTTCTAGTGCACAACCTACCGCCGGGAATCCATGTGGCTCATTTGATGCCGGGGAACCAAGAACAGACACTGCCCGGAAAGCCTGTCAGGATGGGGGGGCGTCAAGGGCGTACCGACTGGATGGACAATGGGCTTGTGCGGCTGCAGTTTAGACAGGATGGTCGCTGGGATGTCGTGGATCCCTCAACCAAGAGGACTTACTCGGGGGTTGGCCGCCTAGAGGATTCGGAGGACGCAG
>CAUZJP010000024.1:0-9436 GCA_963580235.1 Candidatus Thalassarchaeaceae archaeon | reverse complement strand
CTTCATTCGAGCATCCCTTGTGTTCACAAGGCCTTGGGTTGGGCTTGGTCGTCATCCCTTGTTCTTTGCAATCATCTTCGCCGTCGCTCCAGATATCACTCCAATCCCAATCCCCCATCGTCATTCTTTCACCTCTTTCCCTTATGCTAGCCAACCTCTGTCCTTTGCAGTAGGTTTAGAGAATCCATAAGGCCATCCCCAAAAATTATGAAAAATCCCTCCATATCTACTAAATCCATAAACATAATAGATTCCATATTCAGAATTAATCCTTGTTTCCATTTTCCTAAATTTCTTACAATGGTCTTCAGTATTAATTCCATAATGGTGATGGAAATAATGGTGAATAAATTCATGGATAATAGTATGAACTTTTTCTACAACCTGCCATCTATGGTCAATTCTAATGGGAGTGTTTCTATCTCTTCCAGAAATCCTACAAGTTTCTCCATCAAAGGCAATATACCTACCTGATTCATCTTCCTCATCTTTATGCCAAAATGCACAAGCACTAACCCCTTCTCCTGCGAACCAAGTTACCCAGTTTTTGGACTTAACAATAACTTGAATGGGTGGAACATCGTATTCAACGCACATCGAATCGATGAATCTCTGCACTTCTGAGCACGAATCCACCTTGGGCCAGAGAATATTTGTTGGCCCCTTGAAAAAATCACATATCATCTCAATCACACTTACCACCACTCCCAAATTTTCCGCCAATATAGGGCAAAGGGAGTAATAGTATTTAAACTTTTAGGTGAAATAAAATAACATGCCCCCCCTCTTAAAGCGTTAATACGTACTGTTTTAGGAAAAATACAATATTTTCTATTAATATATCTCTATTTCAAAGTGAATCAAAGGGCCGCTTTATTTCAAGGGTGTAGACCCACAAGGGTCTACTATGGTGAATATCAATCCACGATTCCGTGACCAATCAGAAGAAGAATGATTGCTACCACTGACATTGTTCGCTGTAGATGAAGTAGACGAGCCCCTTTGCGCATTTCCTTTGGAGGCCAACGCCATTGCATCATTGAGCCACTGAAAACCAGAATCCAAAGAGCAACCATCGCAGCCCATAAGGTCCAATGCCATTCAAGGGCAATTCCATGAATAGTGCCTACAACAGCTGTAGCAAATCCAATCCAATTGTGGACTTTCATGTATCGACGATTAAAGACCCCCAATTTCCGTTTGAACTCTCTTGGCTCGGTATCAAATAATTCGGGTCCCTTTTTCCTCAGCCACCTAAATGTCGGCTTCCAAAGAACAATCAAGAGAGAAGCAATTAGGAGATAGAGAGCAACATTTCCGAGATCCTCGCCGTCCATACCAAGGATTTGTTCATCATCGTCGTCGTCATCGTCATCCTCAGCAAGCGCGGTGGGGGTAATCAGCAGAAGCAGAACTGCTAGAACCGAGGGCCACCTAATCCGGTCCATGAACTGACCAGCAATGGCATGACTATCATGGCTGTCTGTGATTGGATGATTCCCCCTCAAATTCAAGCAGGTCATAAGACTCAAAAGGATTTGTTCAAATCGTGACTCTCTCGGGCTCCGCCTGACCGAGATAGTGGGAGAATTCCGGTCCCTCTTGAGTGCTGATTGAGATGTCTCCCTCAAAGAAGTCGTCAATCTCGAGAAGGACTTCACTCTCGGCTATGTGAGGGGCGTTGTTCTGGGCCGAGAGGTGACAGAGGACGATACTCCGAGTATGCTTCGTGATGACATGTGACAACAACTCCGCAGTCTGACGATTGGAAAGGTGGCCGCCCCTGCCGGATATGCGCTGTTTTAGGCGTTCGGGATAAGGGCCATTCCAGAGCCGTTCCGAGTCGTAGTTCGCCTCGACGGAGATGTGAACGCAACCCTTCAGATGACGGGCCAACTCATCGCTCCAGGAACCTAGGTCGGTGACCACCGCTGCCCGCTCTCCGAGGTGGCTCGCGATGAACCCGACATTGTCGGCGCCATCGTGGTTGACCGGCACCGGCAGGATGCTCAAATCAGGACCCATCTCAATTAGGTCAAGAGCCTCAAACAGTTTGCACTCATTGACCGGGTCGAGACCGAGTTTGGCACAGGTCTCGAAGTTCATCATCAGTGGAATCCCCCACTTTCTGTTGGCGATGAGAGCTCCCTTAGAATGGTCGCCGTGGTGGTGGCTGATCAGTATCGCATCAAGATCTGTGGGCTTCATCTCCAGAAGTTCCAATCGGCGCTCCAATTGACGGCCGGAAAAGCCGCAATCGATGAGAATTCGGCTCTCCGCGGTAGCCAGAAGGGTGGCGTTGCCACCGCTGCCCGAACCGAGGTGAGTGATGGAGAGAGTCATGGCAACTATCTCCGGACGCGTACACCCCTTGAATCCGACCCCCTGCAACAGTTGGTTGACACCATATTGGAGGTGTCCTCCGTCTCCCAACATCGCTCCTAACCAGCGATTTCCCGGGGCTGCGAAGTGAATTAGATTCCGCTCCACAGATGCCAATTCAGCAGGGCGACGCTGCAAACGGAGCGAGTCGGCGCCTCGGGCGCGTATGAACTGTGCTCCATCAGCATGATAAGTCAACCCAAAGGGTTGGGCCATACCAGCATGCGCTGGGCGGTGAGACGATGCGACGCAAGCAATCAGTTCTGATAGTGACTCTCCTCATTTTGGGAAGTCTTGCCTTCGTCTCGATGACACGCCCTGCATCCCAGGTCGATTCGGTCCACCCGGACGATACGACTGGCGAAGGTCCACCGATCACTGACACCGACAAGGACAAGATTCCCGACCTCCACGAACAGATGTATAGCAAATCGATAAACATCACACTGGATGATGTCATCTATGAAATCCTAGGGCTCGACTACGAGAATGCGAGCGACAATGAATCCGACTTTGACAACGACGGCCTCAACTCCCTCGAGGAGTATTGTTGGCCCTACGACATGGCTCACTGCTTCGTTGACAGGAAGTCTCTCACAGGAATCCCCCCGGAAGCCACCGAGTCGGGATTGCGCGAGTACCTCGACCCACGAGTTGCGGACACCGATGGGGATGGTCTGCCCGATGGTTATGAGATTTGGATGTGCATGCGAGAGACCGGCGAATTGAACGAGTCGAACGCCTGGACCTGCCAAGACTTCGACCCTCTGAACCGGTATGACGGATTCAACGACTCCGACCGCTGCATAAGCGGCGACTTGGGTTGTGGTGACGGCTTTGATGTCGACCGTGACGGAATCATCGAAGTTCACGAATGGTACACCAACGCTGAGGAGTACTCCTACGGAGCACCCGACAACTGGACTACGGAAATACACGGACTGCGCTGCCTAGACCTGCTCGACGCCTGTTCCGACAATGTGACCCGCCCCACCGATTCACCGGGCTGGTTGGGGACTGACCCGCTGCGCAATGACAGCGATTTCTACTACTGGTCCGGGAGCCGAGAGTTGCCGAAGAGTAGCCGAGGCGACTCAATCTTGGACGGTTGGGAGGTCTTCTTTGGGCTTGACCCGCTGAACGAGACGGACAGCCTGCTCGACTCGGATATGGATGGCTGGGACTTGGACCGCGATGGCATGGTGATGCCTGACGGGTCGAGGGCGACAATATATCTCGGTGAGGCGTACTCCAACTTGGAGGAGTATTTCACCTACATGGATAATGGGACTTGGGTGAGAGCCGGACTCAAATCGACCTTGCTCGAGAGCGCCGACGGCCCGGTTGAGATGTACGACCAAGGGACAACCCCTCAGATTCTGCACCACGATGTACGGGCTCTGCAAGCGGACCACGAGTTGGGCTTGCTCTATGTGGGTACCAAGCGCGGCATCACCATCTTTGAGCCTGCAACCGGCGGCAACTGGAATTTGGCACTACCTCCCGGTGGAGAGTTGAACGACCTGATGCACTGGACCGATCAGGGCGGTGAGAGCCGGCTGATTCTCGCCACCGATGATGGAATCGAGGTGTGGTCTCTCGATGTCGAGGGGCACTATGACCAATCTTCGACGATTACTGGGGCGAATATCGGTGTGGTGAGTGGAATTCACCAGTTGTCAACAGGAAGTGGCAACCTCGACCTCCTACTCGCAGGTGAGGATGGCAACGCTTGGACTGCAACCATCGACGGCGCCGGACAGGTCCTCAATCTACGAATCGCGGAGACACTCGTCAGCGCCCTGTTGATGGAGAATGCGACGATCCAGGATGTCGTTCACACCTCGATGGATGGCAGTCAGGAGAAACTCTACGTCGGCACCGACAGCGGCTTCTTCGTCGCCAACACGGCGGATGCAATCGGCGACTATCCGGTGATGTGGATTTTCAACGAGACAGATGCAGAGCAGTATGTTCGACAGGCAAACCCATCCAACATCTCCCACTCTGCGAATGTCCGGACACTCGTTCTCGATGGTCCCCGCCAACCAGACGGCTCTATCTCCAGCGTGCAGACCATCTGGGTCGGTACCGGTGGTGGAGTCCACCAATTCTCTCTCCTCGATGAGTCAGACCCCTCCATCGCATTCAGCAGGGACCGGATGCAGAACGACGACGGCGACGATGAAGGTGCAAACGATGTCCACGCTATCCTACCATTGGGCAATGAGGTCATCATCGGCTCCCGCATGGGTACTTGGGTGCTCGACGGTGATTACGCCCGCGGCCTCGGAATCGATGACCAACACACTCGAATCCCCGGCTTCGTCACCGAACTGGTCGTGATGGAGGTCGATGGCAACGATACGATATTCGCCGGTCTCCACCCCGGCAGATACTCCAATCGGATGCTCATCAATCCGTTCAGCAATGACTCTGACCTCGACGGAATGCCAGATGGCTGGGAGAACGCCCACGGCCTCGACCCGACCGACCCGTTCGACAGGGATGAGGACCTCGATGTCGACGGCATCAACCTCAATCCTTACGAAGATTCGCTAATCGATCACAATTGGACCAACCTCGACGAGTATCGCTACATCGCCTCCACACCTGAAGGGTGGAACGGAACTGACCCACGCCTTACCGATACCGACGGTGATGGCCTCGTGGATGGGGCTGAATACTGGGGCTGGTTCTTCAGCCAGACCAACTTCACCTGCCACTACGAGATTGGTGAGTATGTCTGTGATGATGCGCAAGGTGAAGCCGCTCGTCAAGTCTACGCGCTCGGTTGGCAGGGGACTCAAGCGAGTGGCGCCACTGACCGGGCGACAGACCCTACCAATCCAGACACGGACCAAGATGGCATGCCCGATGGCTGGGAAATCGCCAACCGGCGTTGGATTGGAACCACCTTCCATGGTGGCAACGAGTGGTCGATGGACCCGATGGACCCGACTGACGCCGATGAGGATGCTGACAGCGACGGTCTCACCAACATCTGTGAGTATCAGTGGGAATTGACGCTGCAGGCCGGCTTGGAGTCGGGTCTGCCCTCCTACGGCGAGAGTATTGAGGCGATTCAAAACTGGACCAAGATTGACCCGAACAACCCCGACTCTGATGGTGATTCACTGCCCGATGGCTGGGAGGCGCGCTACTCCTGCGACTGGCTGCTAACCAATGTCGGCATCAATCCGCTCAACGGGTCAGACGCGCTGACCAACCCCGACGGTGACGGCTACGATGTTGACCGCGACGGAGTCATCTCACCGGATGAGGCACTCAACAACTGGATGGAATACCATCTGAAGGACGCCATTATCCTCGGCAACATAACCGTTGACGGTGACTCACTTCCAGCCGGCTTCGAGAACTCCCTTTGGGACGCCTCGTGGCTCTCTGGCGCGAGCAGGCCATTCGGCGAGAGCATCTCACCGAATGTTGCCGCACTGACTCCAGGAATCATCCTCACCGACATAGGCTCATCCAATCCTCTGTCATCCGATTCCGACGGGGATGGCATGCCCGACGGTTGGGAAGTCTGGTTTGCAAGGTGGGATGCGTTTGACCTCGCTTGGACGCTGAATCCAGTGAACGAGAGCGACCCCTTCGAGGATCCGGATGGTGACGGCATGACGAATTGGGAGGAGTACAATTCAATCGATGCAAACTCTTCCGAGACCGACAGCAACACCACTTCTCCGCAGTATCATCCCTTCAAACTGGGCAACATGATCATCTTGACCCCATGGAACCAGGCTGTTGGAACAGCCTCCTTCGGCACCTACCTCAGTTCGGATCAGTACAACATGAGTGGGCCTACCTGTGACCCGAACAATCCAGATTCGGACGGTGATGGAATGCTGGATGGAATCGAACTTCTGTTCACCCAATGGAATCTCTCGTTCCTGAACTGGTCGCTGAATCCGCTGGTCGCCGGGGACGGTGGCGCCGACGGCGACCAAGATGCGTTGACCGACATGCAGGAATTGAATCTCACCTACGAGAATCCGCTGAATGGTGGGCCAGCGCCTCCTGATGCACCCAAGATGTGGGAGGAGGCGTACCAGCTTGAGCCGGCTAACTTCACGCAGCGAATTTCTGACATTCTTTCGAGCAAACAGGGGCGTGCCTATCTCGCCTTGGTTCAACACGCCGAATGGGAGGTCACCGGAATCGCCCCGCCGCTTCTGTCCACCTTGATCGGAATCACCGACCCGACCAACAACGACACCGACGATGACGGCATGATAGATGGCTACGAGTACTGGTTCACCGAGTGGGACTTAGACGCCAACCGCTGGTCGATGAATCCGCTGACCAGTTCGGATGTCAACTTCGATACCGACGACGATTCATACGACTGCAATGAGAATGGAATTCTTGAAGCGGAAGAGCGTTACACGAACCTGCGGGAATACGAAGCGCGCATCTACGGAAAGGAGTCGATGAGGTACACCTTCCCGCCCGGTTCAGGTTTGATTGACTATGGAGATGACGCCATCGCCGCCAAGATGGACGAAGAGAGCGTCTCAGCGGGCGAAGCGCGCTCACAACTCGTCGCATTGTTCGCTAGCAAAGATGTGAAGAGCGCAGATAGACTTGGCAGGATTAACACCGCATATGCGGACAACTTCAACCTCAGTCTGTTCGGCATCACCGACCCTTCACACAGCGACTCGGACCTCGACGGAATGCCCGACGGCTGGGAGTTCTGCTACGGTAGCTACGCCGTCGTGCAACCAGTGGATGCGTACCGCTGGACTTTGAATCCGGTAAGTCCGCTCGATGTGGACTACGACCCCGACGAAGATGGTTGGTTCGGCCGGACAAGTGCGGACACACCCGCCTTCCAAGGGAGTTGGACCAGCCACATCTTCACCCAGGCAGGGCCTCTCATCCCGCCCGGAAACAGCCCTCTTTGGTTCACCAACTGGATGGAGTTCGACAACGGGACTCGGCCCGACCTCAACGATACCGATGCAGATTCTGTGAATTGGGTTCGAGTCGCCGACCCGAACGACAACAGCATCACCCTCGACTACTACCGCGACTATGCCCTCACAGACGGTCGTGAAGTGTTCAAGTTCGGAACCAATCCGACCGACAACGACACCGACTGGGACATGCTGCCAGACTGGTACGAGTATGACAAGGGGTGGAACGAGTCGAATGATAACTGGTCCTCATATGTCCAAGTCGAGGTGGTTTGGGAGCAGTACTCCATTCTCGGAAACCTTGTGATGCGTCCGCTCCACGCGAACGGCATGCTCCTAGAGCGTCCAATATTGAACTACACTTGGGCGACATTCGATCCGACCGATCCGTCTGATTCACTACAGGACCCTGACAAAGATGGCAATTGGGAGTGCTCCAACGCCGGCTGTACCTACACCCCCTACAACAACTTCCAGGAGTTCTTCGGATTGACAAACCAGTCAATTACAAGTGCCACCCTCGCTCGCTCGACGCCGGTCCAAATCGCTGGAACCAGCCCGCCGATTACGATAGTCGCGATGGAGTGGTGGGAACTACGCGCCGCCCTACTCGCAATCGACAGGCCGAACGAGATGTATTGGAACTACATGCGAATGTACCGAGCCAATGCCACCGACGAACTCTACGCACTCGTCCTAGACGACCACGACTTTGACTATCTGACCCTGAATGTTTCAGACGACGAGGTACTGGTGAAGGGAGATTGGACCGACCCGTGGGATTGCGTCTTCTGTCAGGACCGCTATCACTTCCCCAACACCGGTCTTGGAGAGAGGGTGTGGGGCTGGTGGATTCTCGACATCGACGGTGACCACATCGCGGACGGCACGGACCCTCTCAACTGGGATACGGATGGCGACTGGTTGAACGATTGGTTCGAGATTGAAAACGACATGCTCGACAGTATCCGAGGAAATGGTCCGTCACCGATTCGATACGACGACCGGACCACTAACAGCCCCTGATTCTGTCCCTTCAAAACCCCCTATGTGGGTAGGTGGCTCTTAACCGCCGTCCGGCCCCGATATTCCATCTGTGACAACCGGCCTAAGGCCGGTGTCACCCCTGACAGCGAATGGGAGTCTTGAAAGGCGGATTGTATCTATGGGCGACGGGGAGAGAGATGACAAGAGGTCGAATCGGGAAGATAACTCCCTCAATTCTGCTGATAGTGTTCGTTCTCTCCTCGTTGGCGCCACTGCTCGAATTCACAACCAGTGAGGCTCAGGCACAGACAGCATCTCGTCACATCTACACCTTTTCTAGCGGCAGCACGGAGGCCATCGCGGTCTACCAATCGGGCACACCGGCACGCAATGTGAAGGTCTCAATGCCTCGCGGTGCTGAGGTCACAGCTGTCGAGATGACGCTTTCAGGCGCCTCTTCAACTGGCTGGAATCAGGTCATCCATCAGTCTCGAGCCGATTGGATGGGAGGTGAGAATCCCGGTACCGAAACTAGGGCCGATTCGGTCTCTCTAGGGTTGGATAGCCCAGAGCAGGAGTTCTACACCCATGGGATGAATGAGAACAGTAGTTCCGGCAACGCTTGGTTGGACAACGGCTCATTCAGCATACGGCAACCGAGAATGTCAAACGCCTCTGAAACTCGCTTCACCTCTCAACGCACTACTACCTCGCCTTTTTCTTCTCAGGCAGCGGCATCGGTCCTGAAGTACCGAGGGTGGACTTATGTCTCTAAATTCGACACCAATAACCTCAACCAGTTGGTGAAGAAGGTCTACTCAAACAACCTGACGACCCATTCAAGTGTGATCATTGAGAGTGCTAACTGCAACATCCCGAACCCGGGAACAGGGTGGAACAGTTACTACGGCTTCCGTGACTGGACTGTAGGCGACGACGAACGGCTCTACGCAATTCTCGGCACAGACCGCTCATTTGCGAGTGCGAACACGCTGAAGCTGTTGGTTTTCGACATCAAATATGAGGATGTTTGGACCTGCATCCAAAGTTACGACATTTCCGTGAACTCCTACGGAGCTTATACCGGCATTTCCTACGACCGCAGTCGAGATGTGATATGGGTC
>CAUZJP010000023.1:0-9456 GCA_963580235.1 Candidatus Thalassarchaeaceae archaeon | reverse complement strand
CTCTGGATAGCCCATCTTGGCGTAGAACTCCTTGAGTGTGGTGACGAGCATAGGAAGACTCGCTCCCGGCTCCATGATGATGCCCTCGATCTGGTGAAACTCGGGAAGATGGGTTCGGTCAATGCTCTCCTTGCGGAAGACGCGGCCGATTCCAAAGACTCGGCAGGGCTGGTCCGGTGTTTCAGCGAGATGGCGAATCGTGTTCACCGTGGTGTGGGTTCTCAACATCCCTTTTTGGGAGATTTCGTGGGAAAACTGGCCTCCCCAACCGCTGCTTCCGGTGTCACCGCCCCGCTCGTGCACATCGGCCCATTGGTCCATACGGTCGGGTGGGAGGGGGATTGAGGATGGCTCGTCGAGATAGAAGGTGTCCTGCATCTCTCTTGCCGGGTGGTCCTGTGGAATGAACAGCGCGTCCATGTTCCAGCCTGCGGTGGTGACGAAGTCACCCTCGATTTCTGAGAATCCCATCTCGAGGAATATTGCGCGGATTCGCTCGATGAGAGATTGCATCGGGTGGGGTTTGCCCGCTGCCGGGGTGGGTGCTGGAAGGGTGACATCGTATGGCTTGTAGTCGGCGTCTCGCCACTCCTCTCCGCTCAGCAGTTCTGGCGTGATATCTGCGACGAGGAGGCGCTCGACGAGGTCGTCGTCTGAGAGGGCGGAGCCCGTCGGAGTGAGAGCCCAGGTTCTGACGACCTCCTCTGAGGAGGTGATGAGCCCCTTTCGCTTGGAGAAATAGTCGACTTGGGCGGCGTCGAGGGCTGATTCCGGGATTCCTCCATAGCCGTCCGCACCGTCACCGGAGAGGCTGGCGACAAAGTCAGCGCGCATCGCGAGGGTTGCGACGATTGCACCTGTGTTGCCGGGCACATCGAACTTGCCTTGGATGAGTTGGACTCCCAGATCCTTTAGCAATCCGACCCCTATTCCGGCCTCATTCTTGGCTACCGCATCCGAGGCTTGCAGTTCTGCCATGCCGGGGCTGCCTGACTGTTCGGAGAGCCAGTCCCATATTCGCTGCTCGAGAAGGCCGTTTTCCGCTGCGGCAACACCTTCGGTGGCGAGTTTCCAGAGGGTGGTCCTCGCTTCGGTCTGGTGCACCAGACCGGCTTCTGAGAGGGCTGCACCCGCTCCAGCGACATGCGCCTGGTCGGTCCAGTCGCAGGCGCTCAGCAAATCGATGAGATTCCAGGTTTTGGATGGCTCATCGCGCATCGCCTTGAGCATGCGGCGACCGTTGTTGCTGAGTTCCAAGTGGCTCCCTCCACCCTATCGACCGGTGCGCCTCTCTTGACGGTTGCCCGCGGCGGGCGAGGATTCATTGCATAGTGGACCCTCCTTCAACCAATGCGAGGAAAAGCACTTGTGACCCGGTTTCTGTTGTCAATCGCATCGTTTTCAGCACTGGTATTGAACTTTGAATCCTAGGGATGAGGCCCATTCAAACGGATGGTCGGATGCCAGTAGAGGTCAACACCATCAACAGGGTCACTCCTCTTCATCGGGGTGGTCCCAAAGTTCTGTTTCGCACGCCGGGCAGGTGAAATTTGAGGGGCGTTTCCCGTCCTTCCAAGTCACTTCACCGCAATTTCCACAGAGGATGCTCGTCTTGATTGGGTCGTCGAGTGTCGTATCGACGCGGAACATGACGCTGCCGCCAACTCCCTCTGGCATCTCAACCCCTTCGGGAGCCCATTGGTCGATTGCCTTCTCACTCATCGGAGTCGGCTCGTCGACCCGGGCGATTGCGAAGAGCAGAAGGATAGCTCCTGCAAGACCGATGGGAGCGCCCACCACGAGGCCCATCGTGCCGGTGAAGACGAGACCGGAGGCGAGAATGATGCAGATCCATGATGCAATGAACATGTTCGTGCGGACATTGCTCATGGGGTCGCCTACTCCTCGACGGCGCGCCAGGAGGCGATGAGTACTTCGGCGGCTCGATCAATGTCGTGAGTGGCGATTGAACAGATTCCGATTCGGATGCCGCCGGTCATTGGAACAGCATAGAAATGCGACTCGGCCGCCTTCTCAGCGACGCTGAGCGGGTCGTCACAAGGCAGGAAGGCGAAGTAGCCGTCATTCGATGGCATCAGTGGGATTCCAGCCGCCTCAATCAACCGATTGAAGTGAGCCCGTCTACTACTCAGCAAAGCCATCAACCGGTCACGCTCGGTCGCCCAAGCCGCCGCCTTCTCCTCGTCGCGGTGAATGTCGAGCAGAGTGGCCTGTGGTAGCCTCGGCGCGAGCGACCAAGTCCCTCTTCCAGTGACGGAACAGATTTCAGCAAGTCTGCTGACATAATCCTCTGAAGGGTGCAGGAAGACGATTGAACCGCATCTCATCCCATAGAACGTGTGCGATTTGGATGCTGAGAAACCCCAACAGATGAGCAGGTTCTCCGGCCACTCAACCCACGAGAACTTGCTGTGGATGGTCTCCGACCAACCGTAGGGCTCGTCGGCATAGACTGCATATGCTGTGTCGAGGAAGAGCGTGATTCCAACCTTCGGATGCCTCCTTGCGCATTCGATGAAGGCGTCGAGTATCAACTCCCGACCGCCACTATCGAGTGAGAGTCCGGTCGGGTTGTGGGCAGGGTCATTCAGCCACGATAGGACGCGGTCCTGACTCGAGGCAATCGCGTCCAACTCAATCTCAAGAGTTTGCAGGTCGACTTTCGAGTGTGGCGCCTCCCCTGAGGGGAGTATTGGCCAGTGGCGGACGGTAAGTCCACATTCGGAGGCGAGGGTGTCGTAGGGTCCCCAGTGAAGGCTGCGAAGCAGGATGGTGTCTCCGACCGTGAGCATGGTTCTTGCTGAGAGGTAGAGTGCGCCGGTTCCGCCCGGGGTCGCGACCGCAGAGGTGTGAAGACCCAAGTCTCGTAGCGAGGCGAGGCGGGGTCCGATTGCCAGTTCGCTGGAGAGCGTGTTGAATTCGGGGAGACCCGCAAGTGGTGCATATGATGAGATGTCGAGGTCGCTCTGCACCCTCAATGTCTCGTTTACGACGGAGTTGATTGCGAGGCTCCCATCGTTTTCCAAGAGGCTGCCTACGGTCCCGTTGATCGCCGGTTCTCCGAGTGACTTCGCTTGTTGATATCTGCCATACCAAGCGAATATGTTGTCGCTGCCCTTCTTGTTTCTACTCTCGCGTGGTAGAAATATATTCTCAAGCGTCTTGAGGTCCATGTGGACTACCTCCACGCCGAGCCCCGACGCTAGTGCCGGGAGTGCGCAGTCGGTAATCAAACCATTCGATGATTTTCTCGTTGCCTAGATGAGACCACATTTCTCCTGTAGGAGAAAGATTGAGTATCACGAGGTACCCTGTCGTACTGTGCGAGCCCATTCTTTCCCCACCGTTCCGTTCGCGTTGGCCCTGTTGATGCTCACCATGAGTTTCGCAACATTACTCGCTCCACCGGTTCCCACTCCAGACTCTTCGGGGGGTGAACTCGCTGGCTCGCCGGGCATTTTCGGAGCCTCACTCAACAGCACCGAAACGGTTACGATTTCATCTCATCCGAATGGAATTTCCAACTCCTTCAAGTTGGATGTAGCCGAAGGCGAAGCGATCAGAAGCATCGGCCTTGAACTCTCTCCGAAGGTTCTGCCTCGCAGTGAAGGGCTCTCATTCACCGACCCCTCCGACTTCAATCAAAGCGGTGCGATATCGCAGGGCGTCGACTACAATACCTCTGGACTTTCGGTCTCTTCAATCGATGAGTATTGGTCCTTTGAGGGTTCCAACAACCTACCGTCCGGTTGGACCACGACCAATACCAACAATGGTCGAATAAACACGATGTCCTGTGGCACCAACGGCAGTAGTGCTCGCTCGTTGACCATCAGGCATGGGACCGTGTCTGTAACCTCAAACAGCATTGACCTCTCGAGCCTGTCTCAGGGAATCATGGCCTTTTGGATGAGGGAGGGTCAGTCTGGCTGTGGAGAGGATCCGGACAGTTCGGAGCACATGTATGTTGAATACAAGCGGTCGAACGGCAACTGGGGGCAGATTACCTACTTCAACGCCGGACTCGGCTACCCATATTACACGCCGAGGAATGTGCAATACAGCCTCCCCTCTGACGCATTTCACTCAAACTTTCAATTTCGCTTCCGCATGCCCTACGGCTCTGGCACCTGCTGTGACTGGTGGTTCGTGGATGATGTACGCCTCACCAAACCCGGGGGACTTGGAAACTGGACCTCACCTGCCTTTGGGCCCAACGCTACCAACTCCAACTACCGCTCTCTTCCCGGGCCGTACGGGATGATGAGCATAGATGCGGACGCGGCGGTTGATGCAGTCAGTTGGAGCGTCCTTGACGGCAGTACTCAGAGTCCAATTCATGGATTTGAGGGGCGGATGGGCCGATGGGCGGACTTGGGTGGAATCGACTGGCAGAAGCATCCGGCGATTCGTCTGAAGGTTTCGCTGGCGTCGAGTGGAACAGGGTCGATGACCACCGTGAATGGAATCCACATTCAAGGCATCTACGCCAATTCGTTCGATGAGAGTCCACCCGATTGGGACTTGAATGGAGTCTCTTGGGATGGCGACAGCCTGACCGGCAGCGGTAGCGCGGTTTCGCCTACCTTCCTCTCCAGACGGCCGATTTCACGGATTGCCGCTGACCTGACCATGTCGGGGTCTGGAATATTGGAGGGGAGTTTCGACGGCGGGACATGGACGGCTCTCTCCTCAACCGGGACCACCACATTGGAGCAGTTCGCACAGAGTGTGCAGTTTCGAGTTTTAGCGAATGGCGCCAACTTCGACCTTCAGGGCTTCAAAGTCGATTTGGAGGGCGGCGGGCTTCCCACCTCCCCGCTGATTGACATCGGTTTGGACGGCCGCGCCGAGTGGGCAATCTCAAACTCCTCAATCGGCACATGGGGTTGGCAGGATGTATTCGAGGGGGGTGCGGACTCAATCGATCTCACCTGGTCGAGCGGTTCTCAAAAGACAGTGGCGCTCTGGCTGCCGCGCGGCTCGGACGGCTCGATGACCTTCGAAGTGAGCCCACACCGGACTACCGGAGTCTCAGACCTCGACATCGAGCTCGCAGTCGCTGGCAACACCGTCGCTTCATGGTCACTCGGCTCGCCGGATGAATCCAAGACCCTACTGGTGCAGTCCAATGACAAGGCCAATCTCGCTGCCGAAATCTCGGCTGGTACTGCGATTTGGCGGCAGGGTGGAATCGAATATGTCCGAGCGGTCTTGACTTTGACCGCTGACGGTGGAGGGGTGAGAATCGGTGGACTCGCCATCCCACACCAGCCAACGGAGTCACTCTCATACAGTTCACACGACGACTTCGTGATGGCCTTGAACAGCGCCGCCTCCACCCTTCAGTCTCAGGGCGGATGGGTACGGATTCCAGTCACGATGTCATGGGAGTTACCCGGCGCGATGGAGGTGACGCTCACTGAGTTGGAATCTGACGCGGCACTCGACATTCAGTTGGGTAACACCTCAAATCTCAGCAGTACCCTCTCCCCATCGTGGCAGTGGTTTGAGGTCGGTCACAACATCACCGTCGTCAATGGAGGATTGACTGCCCTGCAATACGACCTCGTCGGCACACACAACGCGGTCACCTACACGGTTAGCCTCGAACCGGGGGTCACCGAAGGAGTCCTGATGGGCGACAGCGATGCAATCGTCCTGCCAGAGAGTTTCCACACCGGCACCTCCCCATCGAGCGGTGGTGGTGGCGGTGGTGCTTTCCCCGGAGTAAGCGGTGACATCTACCCGATTCTCAAGTTTTCACTGAACTCCTCTTGGGAGGATGAGGAGGAAATCCGCCTCCACCTGCGTGGTATCATGTTTGACGGACTGGTCAGCCTTCCCTCCACCTACATCTTCGGTATCGGGCCATCCCAAGGGGTCGAAAATGACATTCTTGTCAGAGACTGGAGAGTGCTCAATGACCAAGGTGAGGAAATTGCTCCAGAGACCTCCTACCTCAAGGCGGAATCCGACATCACGGTCGAAGTTGAGATCGGATTCGAAGACTTGGCCGGAGAGTACGCGCCACGGGCGGGCGAGGTCGAAGTTCGGCTGTTGGAGAACGAAGTCATCAGGATGCAGACTACCGATTTGGTACAGGGGTTGGCGACATTCCACACGCAGACACCGATGAGCACGGGGAACGTGACCTACGCGGTGGAGATAGTGCCGCTCTACGGCGGCACGGATGTTACCGGGAGCATCCTCTCCCGTTCGTTTGAGATTGATTCCGTGGTCCCCCAAGTCATCAATCAGAGCGTTGACAGACACGACCATCTCGAACCCTCGATTACACAGACATTGGTCTTCGAACTGTTCGACAGACCGGTCCTTCCGACCAACGTAGAGTTGATGCTCTGGCGTGAGTGGCAGGACGACAGCGACGGTGACGGGGCTGTGGATGCGGGAGAGTTCGTGGCAGAGCAGTTGACTCTACCCTCGAACATGAGCAGAGCCCGTGGCAATTACAGCTTCGTTTTCGACGACACCTATGGCCTTGAGGGGGACTTGGTGGCGGGCTACCTGAGCGGCGCAGACCAGGCGGGGAACCTCGTCGTGGATGGCGGTTCCGGCGAGCCGGGTGACCAGTTGTTCGTCTACCAGTTGAAGGCCGATGAAGCGCCTTTAGTCTCACGAATAGGAACTTCTTGGAATGATGGAGTTCGCAGTTGGCTGCACCCGACCACAACCTACGGAATCACCATTCCATTCAGCGAGGCAAACGGATTCTCAGACCTCGATTCAGTCCACTTGAACTTAGCAGGAAACTCGATTGTTGACCAGTTGCCGGTGGTTTGGGATGCTAGTGATGGCCGCTGTACGAGCACTTCGACAAATCTGCAACTCGTCAGTTGCGATGTCTACCCCGCAGACGGCGACCTCGACCCATTCACGGTCGACATGCAGTTGCGATTGTCGTTCAAGTTGGAGTGGACTCTGCCAGACGAGGACGACTTGAGGAGAGAGCCGGACATCGAGGTTCTCGACCGCGCCGGCCAAGGTGACTGGCTTGCGCTGCCCGAACTGCGTTGGCGCTTTTCGACAGAACTCAAGATTGAGTCGGAAGCGCTCACCCTTGAGTTGGAGCAGGGGACTCTGTCAGCAGATGGCGCTTGGGTTGCGCCTGGCAGTGATGTCAAGATTTCAGGCCGAGTCGCATTCGTACCGACGGGCGACATTCCCGAGGACGAACTCAAAGTCGCAATTCTTCTGTCTGGAACCAGAACGACGGTCAGGACCGAAAATGGTTGGTGGGAGGCGGATTTGCGAGCACCGGTTGAATCCGGACCGCCGATTGCGCTAATGTTTGAGTTGACGGATCTGCCACCCCAGGCGAGAGATGTCACCGATTCGGGTACCAGTGTGCTCTATCTGACGGTTGACGGAACTCCTCCTACCCCGATCGATGTGGTCGGGCCGCGCCTGAGCAACGAAATTCCGGTTAACAGCCTCGGTTCTCTGACGGTTGAATTACATGTCAAAGAGTTGGAACAACTTGACATCAATTCCCTTCAACTTCATTGGCGGGTGGTCCGAGGTCAGAGCGCGCTAGGTCATGATATTGCCTCGGGTAGCAGCGCAGTCACTCTTCCGGGCCACAACGCTGCCGGCTCGGAAATTCCGGTCAGAGCCACACTGGACATCAATTCAGAAGTCCCAGCACCCTTCCTCACGGAGTCACTTTCGCTACATATTTGGCTCACAGGGGTGGACATGGTAGGGCACGAAATGGTATCGGATGTATCATTCAATTCAGCGGGTAGTCCGTTTGCTTCTTGGCAAATTCAGCGGCTTTTGGCGGAGTTCACAGTCGAGGATGACGACATCATCTACTCCCGCACTGATTCCGTTGAGGTTGGCCAGACAGTCATGGTCTCCATCACCGTTCACAATGGTGGGGATGTGCATGGCTTTGCTGAGATTTCGCTTGAGGAGGTGGATGCCGATGGAGGGCGGCGGAAGATCACGCCAGTCGCAGCTTCTGTGGGAGTTTCTCCGGCACAGTCCGAACAGACCCACATCGATTGGGTACCAACTGCTCCTGGCCATTACCACATTCTCGTCATCATGGATGGTGAGGTGGTAGCACAGGGGGAGGTTCTCAATGTGGTCGTGCCTGCTGATACTGGTTGGCGGGCTTCTCTCGAAGAGCGGGGATTCACCCTTCAGTGGCTGTTCATTCTCGGGCTTTTGTTGGTGATTCTGCTTTCCGTCATCGTTGTCGCGATGAGGAGTGGCGGCTCAGGTCTCGATGAGTGGGGAGATGATGAGGGCGAAGTTTCTGCCGAAGTCGAATCGGCGATGCAGGCTCAGGACGCTCAGACCAGAGAGGTGCCGGCCGTGGCGGTTGCACAGTACAATCCGTATGGCGCGGCAGCCCAGCAACAGCAGCAGATGACTCCCGAACAGATTGCTGCGTGGCAACAGTGGAACCAGTGGCAAGGCACGGGGCAGCAGCAACAGGGTTGGAATGCTTACCAGCAGGCACAGTATGAGTATGAGCAACGGAAGCGCTGAGTCGAAGTCGGGCTCGCTCTTTTGTGCATCCTCAAATGAAATCGCTCACAATCGCGTATTCCAAGGAGCCAACGGAGAGATTTGAACTCCCGACCGCCGGATTACAAATCCGGAGCACTACCAGCTATGCTACGTTGGCGACACCCTCGCGACCTGCCTCCTCGTCTTGAACCTCTCACTCCGGCGAAGCGCAAACGGTCAAGTGCGAGGCTCGCCCCCGCCGGAGCGAAATGGCCGCTGTCGTGCTCGATGGGAAGGTGTGTGGCGCCGAGGTTGAAGCAGGAGTTTCCTCTCGCGTTGCAGCATTGCGCGCAGCAGGAGTTTCTCCTCATCTAGCGGTGGTTATCGTCGGAGATGACCCGGCGAGCCATGTCTATGTCGGAGCGAAGGAGCGCGCCTGCGCACGCGTGGAAATTGAGAGCACCCGAACCGATTTGCCCTCTTCGGCATCATTTTCCGAAGTCGTGGCGGTCGTCGAGCGGCTCAACGGCGACCCCTCGGTTCACGGCATCTTGGTACAGTCTCCCCTACCGGCGGGAATGGACGAGTTGTCTATCACTGAACTGATCGACCCGGCGAAGGATGTCGATGGATTCCATCCGGTCAACCTTGGACGAATCGTGCAAGGTCGAACCGATGGGCTGGTCCCATGCACACCTGCGGGAGTCGTCAAACTCCTCGAGTGGGGTGGTGTCGAACTCTCCGGCAAGAGGGCAGTGGTGGTCGGGCGCTCCCGCATCGTGGGAACCCCAGTCTCACTTCTGCTCGGTCGAAAGGGTGTGGATGCAACCATCACAATCGCTCACTCAAGGACTCCAGACTTGGCCGAAACCTGCCGCGCCGCAGACATTCTCATCGCCGCTGTGGGCAGGGCTGAGTTGGTGAGGGCAGATTGGGTCAAGCCGGGTGCGG
>CAUZJP010000022.1:0-9519 GCA_963580235.1 Candidatus Thalassarchaeaceae archaeon | reverse complement strand
TCTCACCCTTTTCCAAGGAACCGGCACTCGGACCTCCATCCCGTACTTCGGGAGGAGTCGGACCACCCTGAGCGATGGGACGACCAACCACATAGCAGAAGAAGAAGCCACCGATGTGGGCTAGGTTGGCGACCGACGAGGGCTCCGTGAAACCACCATGCAGCATCCCGACCTGTACGATTTCCAAGCCGAACTTCAGCAGCGCGATCAGCGCCACCGGCCACTTCCGAATGAGAATCAGCGGGAACTCGATCTCATCCCGCGGCCAACAGGCGAGATAACATCCCAGAAGCCCGAACGCAGCCCCACTAGCACCGAGGGCGAGGCGATACTCACCCAAGTGAGAGAGCCACCATGCGACATTGCCGGCGATTGCTCCGATGAGGTAGATTACGAGAAATCGAGAACGACCGAGTCGCTGTTCAAGAGGAACTCCGACCAGCGCGATTACCAGTACATTACCGAGCACATGGGAGATTGAGAGAGCCCCTCCACTGCCGGTCGCATGGAGCCAACCTGCCGTGACCAACCGATAACTCTGCGAGATGTCCATTTGGACCATGGGGAGAACGGCGAAGGTCAGTTCTAGGAAGCCGTGTGTGCCCTCAAAGTAGGATAGCACGGTTTGCAGCGCCCAACAGGAGAGTAGAGAGATTACCATACCGAGTGAAATTGGGATTCGCTGTTTCCAAGCGACTACGAGGGGTGCAATCGCACACGCCAAGAAGGCGGCCATCAGCAACCACCCCAGCGGAGTTACGGCCGACCAGTCCCACACCACCATCTTCCTTCACATTCTGGTCATAGTGCAGAGTCAAATGTCTTCTAGTTCCGAATCACCCGAACCAAAGTGTCACACCCAACGTTACCACAGTTCCCAACCTGCCGAGCCAAGGTGTCCCAAATCACCCTTCGGGTGGCGGGCGGAGGACTCAAGCGGAAAAGTCGGGTCGAAGAGTCATGGCCGCTACAACGCCTCTACTCAGGGTCAGCGGCATTTCGGTTTGGCGCGGCTCCCGCCAAGTGCTTGAAGAGGTCGACTTGGAAGTGGGGAGAGGCGAAGTCGTTCTGCTTGTCGGCGAAAATGGCGCCGGCAAATCGACCCTGTTGGAAGCCTCCGCCGGCCTGCTTCCTCTCAACGCGGGTGAGGTCTTCCACGCGGGAGAGATGGCGCGCGATTCGGAGGGCCGAAGAAACCGCCCCGCCCCTTTCGGGCTCACCCTGCAGAGTGGCGGCTTTTGTCAAGACGAACTAGTAGAGGAACGGGTCGCAACCGCAGTGCGCGTCGCAGGCCACGAACCTGATGACGAATGGACTGCAGAGCGGCTCGAACAGTGGGGTCTGCGCCACCGCGCAAAGGATCGGATTGCTTGGCTTTCTGACGGCATGATGCGCAGACTCGGAGTTATCGCCGGCCTCGTCCCGGCGCTGGCCAGCGACGAACCTCGACTCATCCTACTGGACGAGCCCTCTGAAGGTCTCGACGAAACGAGCATTTCGACGCTCAGCCAACAGATTTCCGGTCTCGCCGCCGCAGGCCACGGTTTTCTCATCGCAACGCATGACTCTGAGCTCTTTGGCCTCGCAACTCGGACGCTGAGAATCAGCGGCGGGAACTTGTCTGAAACGGGCGCTGGGCGGCACACTGGCGGAGACCACACTGAAACCCCCAAAACCACGCAACTCAAGCCGAGGGAGAAGGAGGGATTCTACACTGGAAATCTGTTTCAATGGTGCACACCGCTGGAGAGGAGAACCTACGCCTCAATCATACCCGCAGTAACCGCCGCGCTGCTCGCCTTCCTCCTCATCGAAGGGATGATCCTAGCCATCGGACTCCCTGAACACCGTGGTTGGGGTGCCGCCTTCGCCCTCACACCAGGCTTCCTTGCCGCTCTGACAGCCCCCGGACTGCTCCGCTTCCTCGCCGACTCACGGGCGGGTGATTGGTGGAATGCACACAATGGCGGGCACGTCCAGATGGGTAACTGGATGTTTGTCTCTGTGTGGAGTTTTCTGGTATCCGTGCCGATCATTTACCTCATTTTGGGGACAATTGACGCACAGACGATTCTAGCCGCCCTTGGCGTCGGATTCATCGCTTTCGGCTCTGCCAGAATCCACGCGATGCAAAGCCTGTTTGGCCGTCAAGGCGCGACCTTCCAAATTCTACTGATGTCAATCCTCATCTACCCCTTCCTGCTAATCATCGATTTCCTGACTTGGTCGAGTTCAGTGGCTTTGTCGACAGAGGGGATGATAGGCCTTGCACAGGGGATTGGAATTCCACTCGCCATCTTCTTCTTCCTGCCACTAATCGCTTCAGAGTGACCCGTCCGTGCCCATGATTCCCGGACCCACTCGCCGCCACCTTGAAGCGAGCGAGCCGTTGGAATGCAACCATGGGAAGGGTGTTCACCAACCTCGCCGTCGCCCTCACCATCATCGGACTGCTCCTCGCATCCATCACACTCTGGCTCGGATTCACCTGGGCACCCGCCGTCAACCCCGACGACTGGGCGGCACCCGAAGCCTACCGAATCCTGTTCTGGCATGTGCCCGCCGCATGGGCCTCCTTCCTCGCCTTCACCCTACTCTTCATCGGCTCCGCAGCGTGGTTTCTCAAGCGGAAGGAATGGGGCTGGAAACTGCACGTGGTCGGCGCTCATCTCGGACTCCTGTATGGCATGTGCGTGATAATCAGCGGCCCAATTTGGGGGACCGCTGAGTGGGGTACGCCGTGGGATATGACTGATGTGCGGCTGAACACCTATGCGATTCTTGCGGCTCTCTCCCTCTTCCTCGTGGTGGGTCACCAGACTCAGGGCGACAGCGAAGAGAGCCGTGACACCTTCGCCACGGTAGGCTTGTTCGGCTTCCTGTTGGTCCCACTCACAATCGTCGCCATCCGAATCTGGCAGAAACGACACCCCGGACCGGTCATCGGAGGGGGCTCGGAGGCTGGACTTGCACCAGAAATATTGGCCGTCTTGCTGTTCGGTCTGTTCTCCTTCCAGATACTCGTGATCGGTCACGCGATGCTCGTCTGGGCGGTCAACGACTTGGAACTCCGCTTGGCGAAAGTACAGATGGAAATCGACCGCAGGTGATTCACATGGCAGACGGCACCACCTTCCTCGCAATCGCCTACATCGCGATGATCGGCATCATCGGTGGCTGGACTTGGAAGATGCTGCAAAGACTCAACGAACTTTCCGAGCGGCTTGCCGCCGCTGAGGCGACCTACGGTCATGCTGGGGAAACCGGTTCGGCGGAATCCTCGGATTCTAGCGAAGAGGAGTGACCGCCCCCGTAGGGGGCGGATGTGCCGACCTTTGGTGAAAGGCTTCAAGCGGACTGCATGAGGCCGCAACCCTACAGGGGTTGCGTGCAATGGCGTTGGGTGAGGCTTTTTGCATTGTTTGCGGAAAAGAAAGTGAACTCACCTCAGGGCGACTCTGCGAACCCTGCTTTCGAGAACGAACCACTCTCTCAAGTCTCACCGAGACGATGCAATTGTTCCGCTGCCCAAAGTGCATGATGGTCCTTCAGGCAGGTCGCTGGGGGCGACTCGAACCAGAGGAATTGCATCACGGCATGATTCAAAGCAACCTCGATGTTGACGGGCGGGCCGAATCTCTCGGAGTAGCAATGCACTCCGAGCCGGTCGATGAACGAAACACCAAACTCACCATTCAGGTGAGCGGCTACATCGACGGCTTGGAATTTGGTGATGAACACGACACCATCATCAGAGTATCCGATGCAGTCTGCCCGACCTGCACCCGAAAAGCAGGCAACTACTACGAGGCGACCGTCCAGCTCCGCTCATCCGGTCGCCGCCTCTCAGAAGATGAGTTGGCGGCAGTGAGAGCAACGCTCGACGAACTGCTGGATTCGATGGAGCCGGACCCGATGTTCTTCATCACCTCAGAGAGCGCCGTCACAGGGGGTTGGGATGTCGTCATGGGGAGCAAGTCCCTCTCCCGCTCTTGGGGGCGATTCCTCATCAAGAGGTTCGGCGGCTCGACCAAGGAGACCAACACGGTGGTAGGCCACAAGGATGGCGTGGACGTCACCCGACTGACCCTTCTCTACCGAAAACCGGCATTCGACATCGGGGATGTGATCCGACTGAGAAACACCGACTGGCTCGTCGCCAAATGGCAGAAGGATGGTGCGATTTTGGCCTCCATCACCCGCCGCGAACGGACCGGCGTCACTTGGAGGGACTTGGAGAAATCGAATGTTCTCAGCCGCACCGTTGACCAACTCGACGTTGAGTTAATCAATCGCGATTCGTCCGCCGCTGAATTCCTCGACCCGCGAGATTGGAAGGTGCGGGCGGTTGGCCTTCCCTTCGATGATGACGGTACAAGCGAGACTCTGCGGGTCGCATTATTAGCCGACGAATGGGTCGCTCTGCCCAACCTGTCCCGAACTGACAGAGGTGATTGAGATGAGTGACGGATTCGACCACGACGCCCTCCTCGCTGCGGTCGCCGAACTCGATACGGAGGATATGCTCGTACATCTTCGAAACTTCCCCGACGACCTCGCCGCGCAATGGTCGGTCGATGAGCCCCGACGCGAAACACCCCCCCACCTCTTCTGCCTCGGAATGGGTGGCTCCGCCGCGGCTGGCGACTTCCTCGCCTCACTCGCTAAGCGCAACGGAAATGTCGGAGTCACGGCCCTTCGAGACTACGACCTGCCAAACTGGAGGGATGAAGACTCCCTCTACATCGCAACATCCTACTCCGGAAACACAGAAGAAACGCTCAGCTCGGCTGAACTCGCACTAGGCGAGAGCAGCAATTGCATCACCATCTCCTCGGGTGGTAAACTCGCTGAGATGGGAGACAATGTCACGGTTCCAGGTGGCCAACCTCCTCGTTCCGCCTTCGGTCATCTGTTCGGCGCACTGACTCGAATCGCCGCCTCAGCAGGAGTGGTCGACAGCCTCAGCGGCTGGCAGGAAGATGGGACGATTGAAGGGGTTCGAGATGCGGTCTCGGAATTCGACTTCGTGAACAATCCGGACAGCCCTGCACTCGCCATCGCTCGGACTCTGCTCGGCAAGGAGATCGGCATCGTCTCAGCACACGGACTCGGCTGTGCCGGAACCCGATTCGCCAACCAACTCAATGAGAACAGCGGCATCTTCGCTCGAGCCACCACTCTGCCGGAGATGAATCACAACGAGATTATCGCTTGGACCGACCCCGCTGCAAAGGAGAGCCAAGCGATGGTTCTGCTCACTTGGGACGGGATGCATGAGCGGGTCGCAGAACGGATTGGCTGGATGACCGAGTCGGTCGAGGTCGACATCGCCTGGAAGTTACACTGCGAGGGTGATTCCCTTCTTCAGTCAATGCTGTATGCCTGTGTCGCGATGGATTGGATCTCCTGTGCGGTCGCCATCCTGCGAGGCAAGGACCCAAGCGCCATCGGTGCCATCCGCGACCTCAAGGAACACCTCGATCAGTAGAGCGGTCCCATGACCAACCTCGGGTCGGGGAAAGTTCGCAGGGCCCACTCCCTATCCTCCGGAGCCACCACGCCGGGGAAGTCGTGCGTGACAGGGGCGGTCAGCGAGAGTTGAAAGTGAAGGTGGGGGGGCCAGCCGCCATTTTCATCCTCATTTCCGAACCATCCGATGACCTCGCCCGCGGCCACTTTCTGACCCCTGAATTTTCCTTCGATTGAAGCCTTGTCGAGATGCCCGTAGAGAGCCCACAAGTCGACTCCGTCAAACTCGTGATGAATGATGATGACATGGCCGTAGTCGCCCGCATCCGGGTTGTAGCCGAACTCTGCAATCTCGCCGTCCGAGAACGCCATGCACGGTGTCCCGATCGGACCCCCGACATCGATGCCAATGTGAATGAATCGAAGACCCTCAAAAAGTTCGGTCAGATACATCCCCTTCCGAACCTCGTCATACTTGCCAATGCTGAACTCCAATTCCGGTGGCTTCCAACGTCCCTCGGTAAAATCGCGCACTTCATATTCCTCTGGAAGGTCTACGACAGGCGAAAACTGGTGCGAATTCCAATCAATTTCGCCAGTCATATCGACACCCCCAAACTGCTTCACCGTGACCTCTCGAGAGCGATTCAGCACTTCAATTTCATCTTGTCGGATTCGCATCACTTGAAGAGTGATGCGCCGCATCGCGCACCATGGAGGGTGAGGGAGCGACCATTCTCTGGCAGGTGCTGATTGGCGCCGGGCTGGTGTTCGGTGTCAGCCTTTTTCCTAGTTTGGCCATCCTCAGAATCCTCGACCCATTCGCTGACAAGTTCCGAAAGATTCTGCTCGCCCCTGCAATCTCACTCTTGGTGACCTACGGTCTAGCCGGCTGGATGGTCATCACTTCGGGAAAATTTGACCTCGGCTATCTTCTGTTGCTACTTATTCTCGCCAATTGTGTGGCACTGCTCGCTCTTTGGGAGAGAGATGTGGTCAGGGTTCGGAGGCTCTCAAATTGGGAACTTCTCGAGGAGAAGAATGTGGCGATGGCAGAGGAGGGAGTCGAGGCGGAGGCTGCGATTGACCCAGAGTCAGAGGATGGCGGGACAAAGTTGACCGCCGCAATCAACGACGAGGAGACGGTTCAAATTGAGGAGGACATCGAGGAGGAGAATAACCGTCTCCGTGAGATGATGGCCGGAAGGAACGGATGGTTGCCGATCGCTCTGGCGTCAGCGGCGCTGTTCACGATTCTGCCTCTTTTCCTGTTCGAGTATCCAAATGGAGTCGATTGGATTGGATTCTCCACGCTGAGCCACCGGTTAGCGACGGTTGGTGAGTTGTCACTGCCAGCGGTATCGAGTGGGAGTTGGACCTATCCACCTGCATTCCCGGCGATTGCCGCCCTGCTTGAGGCGGTACTCGGACTGAGCCCTGCGAGTTCTGTCCATCTGCTCGGCCAACTCTCTCTTCTCGCTCTGCTATGGGGCGTTGCCGGTGCTGCAGACAGGTGGGGTGCGGGGGCACCTACTCTGCTCGCCCTCGCTCTCGCCCCGGCACTTTTCGTGAAGGCACATGACTCGGGATATCCGACGATTGCGAGCCAACTCGGACTCGTCATTGGCCTTCTGGTGTTGATGAGACCCGCCGCCGAGAGACGCCGTGGCCAGGATATCGCGTTCGCTCTCGGAGTCGTCGCGACGGGCGCAATTCATCCGACTGGCAGCCTGTTTCTCGGCACCCTGCTAGCCGCATATCTTCTGGTTCATCGATTCGGAGCGAAGAGCAACAAACAGATCAGTCGAATCGTCTTCACCTCGTCGATTCTACTCGCCCTCGCAGCCCTAACAGTGCTGCTCGCCTACGCCCCCAGACTACTCTCCGAGCCGATTTATTCTGAGTACGGCTGGCAAGGGGGCGCGGTCATGATTCTGTTCAACGGACCGGTCATCCTCGGGCTTGCCGCTTGGTCGGCGTGGAGAGGTAGGGCTTCTCTGGAAGTGCTGCTCGTGAGCTGCTGGTTCGGCCTGAATTGGGTGCTGTCGCTGGTTCACCTGCTGGCCGGATTCGTCGCCTTCCCCATCTTCACGCTGCTCTCCTATGTGCTCTACTCGATGGCCTTGCACGCCTTCCACTTGCCGCTCGCCGTGTTGGTGGGGCTACTGCTCGCAAAGGATGCGCGGCTCACTCCACGGCTCAGACCTCTCGCCGTGGATGAAACAGGGGAGATGTTGGTTCAGGAGATGTTGGATGCCAGTCGGCGGTTGGGCGCCGAGGCGGTGGTCGAGAGCGCTGCGGCTGTCGCCGAGGGGGAGGAGGAGGAGATGTGGATTCCAATGAAACTGCCTGAACCGATTCCGAAGCGTTGGACCTATGCCGTTCTTCTAGTCGTGGTGATACAACTCGCAGTTGCAAACGCCATGCTCATCGAACTGTCCGGCCACCCGGAGTTGAGGCCTCAGACTGATGGTGACCGCGCCTTGATGTCGACGCTCTCCCTACCCGCCGGCTCTGTGCTGTTCACTGAAGATGCGCACTGGGGCAATCCGTACGACCTCCCCGGAGATGTCTCAATCAGCAGTTTCCCCAGCCTCGGTCTCGTGCAGGTAGAGTCATCCATTCAGGGGCAGACACGGAGCGCCATACTGCGCGATGATGTGGAGAAGATTTCTGAACTCGGCATCACCCACGCTCTGACCAGTCCGATGGGGACCTTTGGTGCGGTTTTTGCGACCTCCCTCCATTGGCAGTTGATGAAGGACATAGATGGCTCTCGATTGTGGCAGTTTAATCAACAGCCGACGATTCAGTCTGCAGTCCGCAGTGAAATCGTCTATCCCATCGAATCTGACTGCGACCAGAGCTGTCAATGGAGAATAGACCCCTGGTGGCTGGTTGATGCCGATCAACTCCTAAACCGCCCAGACTCCCAACCCTTCCTTACTGACGGAAGCCTCACTCTGACGATTCCACTAGCCAGGGACTCAAGGGACCAATCAGTCCGAATCAACGCAATGGTGGACGCTCCCGCCGGACTTGAGGTGGAACTCTATGTCATCGATGGCCACACGACTCAAGGCCGGCAATTCACGACTGAAGGTGGTTGGGAGCAATTGACGCTCATCACACACACCTCCACAGCCGACTCCATCCAAGTCCGAATAGATGTCAGCGGCGGCGGTGAAAACTGGGTGAATCCACTCGGTGCGAGCGGACGTGGAGACCGACTCATCGATGAGGATGGAGTGCGAATCCACTGGTTCGAGTTGCGACCAATGGTTGCATAAGTTAGCAGATAGAAGGTGAACTCATATGCGCAACCTGATGATTCTCTTTCCTGCGAGGAATGAGGCTGATGGTTTGTCAGTCGTAGTCGACATGATTCCGACCGCCGAACTCCAACGGCTCGGCTGGAATCATCGTATGGTTCTCGTCGATGGGCACTCCACTGATGGGACGGCGGAGGAGGCGCGGCGACTAGGCATGGAGGTCTTCGAACAGCAGGGCGAAATCGGCAAGGGTGTTGGATTGAGGGAGGCGTTCGACCACTTCCTAGCGAGCGGTGATGAAGCGCTTGTGATGCTTGACCCTGACGGCACCTATGACGCCCGAGACATGCCTCTTCTGTTGAATCGGATGGACAATTCGGACTACGATGTGGTCATCGGCAGCCGCCTCCGAGGGAAGATGGATGATGGTGCGATGGGTCGGGTGAACTATGTCGGAAATCACATCCTGACATGGACCGCAGTCGCCCTTTTCCGCCACTTTATCAGCGATTTGTGCACCGGCTTTTGGGCCTTCAAGAGAGAGGCGATTGCCGCCATGCATCTGAATTCAATCGCCTTCGAAATCGAGGCTGAGATGTATGCTGCGAGTTGTCACAACAAGCTGCAGATCGGTGAAGTTCCCATCCACTACCACTGCCGAATCGGTTCCGCCAAGTTGGGCTCCGTCCACGACGGCATCCGCATCCTCCGAAAACTCCTCGTTCGCCGATTCTTCCCGACCCCGGTGAATCCGTACATCCAGGATTGACAGCGC